>JAZNFD010000260.1:0-2019 GCA_045588975.1 Acutalibacteraceae bacterium
ATACTGTTCCTCTTTACGATGTTAAATGCTCGGTAAAAACCGATTCAATGCCTTCAAAAGTTTACCTTGCCCCGTCAGGCGAAAACCTTGATTATGAATTCTCGGACGGCAGAATAAAATTCACCGTTCCGGAAATAAACATTCATCAGATTGTTGTAATCGAAGAATAATCCAAAACAGCACCCTCAAGAAAACCTGAGGGTGCTGTTTTTAAAAGTTATTAAGTTCTTCAACAGTCGGTACCGATGCGTCCGCACCCATTCTGCTGACTGCTATGCTTCCCGCTCTGTTACCCATATCGCAAGCGGCATAAATATCACCGCTGCGGATAAATTCAAGCGCCATTGCTGCCGTAAAACAGTCGCCTGCCGCTGTTGTGTCAACAACCTTGGTCGGGTATGAAGACATAAGGCGGAGAGTTTCTCCGTCCCATACTGAGCATCCTCTTTCGCCGAGTTTCAGCACTGCATACTTTGCCTTGCTTCTTTCAAGAAGAATTTTTGATGCTTCAAGTATATCGGACTCGGTTTCGGGATAAATACCCGTAAGTGCCTTGGTTTCACTTTCATTCGGAGTTATTACCGTTGCACCCTGCATTTTTTCAAGAGCGAAATCTTTGGCCGGTCCGCAGTCAATAACCGTAACCATATTGTTTTTCACCGCTTTGTTGACGCATTCGGCAACAACCTTTTCATCTGTTTCAAACTGAACAAGCAGAAGGTCAAGCTCATCCGTTATACATTCAGCGGCTTCGTCTGCATCTATTTCGGCATTTGCGCCTTCGTAAACAACAATTCTGTTTTTTCCTTCACCGTCAAGGATAATGACAGCAAGACCCGTCTGCGTGCCGTCTGTCGATACACCCGAAACATCAATGCCGTTTTTAACAAGATTATCAAGAAGCTGTCTGCCGTTTTCATCATCGGCAACCTTGCCTATCATCTTTGTTTCAGCGCCGAGACGTGCAAGCGCCGTTGCCTGATTTGCACCTTTGCCTCCGTTTGCATAACCGTAAGTTGTTCCCGTCAGGTTTTCACCGACCTCGGGAACTTTTTTCATGTTGAGTATCATATCCATATTGATACTGCCTGCAACGGCGGCTCTGATTTCAGAATACATCGGCTTCAACCGCCTTTCTGAAATCCTCCGCCGCAAGGCTGATGCTCTTATCTTTAAGGAACAGACTGCTTGTTCCGAGAACAAAGATATCCGCGCCGCACTTACTGAGCTTCATACCGTTTTCAACGCTGATGTTGCCGTCAACTTCAATCGGAACGTTTCCGCATCCCCACTCATTGAGAAGTCGGCGTGCTTCGGCGGTTTTTCTTTCTGCCGCCGCAAAGAGCTTCTGCCCTGCAAACCCCGGGCTGACGGTCATAATAAGCGCCATATCAATGTAATCGGTAAGATACTGCACGCTTTCAAGCGGTGTCTGCGGATTGAGCGCAAGACCTGCTTTTATTCCTCTGCTTTTTATCTGCTCAAGCGTACGGTGGATATGCACATCGGATTCATAATGAACACACAGAATGTCATTCGAATCAAGCTTCATTCTTTCAATGAATTCCGAAGGCTTATTCACCATCATATGAACATCAAGAGGGATATCCGTGATTTCTTTTATCGCATTTACAAGGTCAAAGCCAAGTGTTATATTCGGCACGAAAGCACCGTCCATAATGTCAAGATGCAGATAGTCGATGCCCGCTTTTTTCAGTTCATCTATGCTTTCACGCAGATTCATCAGATCCGCACACATAAGAGATGCAGATAAATACTTTTTCATTGCTTTTCTCCTTTAGAGTGACGGGAGTAATCCGAACTGTGTTTTTTATCGGATGATTTCCGTCTTCTCTGTGTTAAAATACTCGCAAATCCGTTAAGGATTTGCTCCGTTTTGTGCCTTGATAAGCCAAAAATCCTCACGATAAAAAATCTTCGACCTGAAAGCGAAAGATTTTAAAATGATTTTTGGCGGTTGAGTGAGCAGGAAGGCTGACGCCTTTCAATCACGAAACG
>JAZNFD010000261.1:0-2358 GCA_045588975.1 Acutalibacteraceae bacterium
AAACACCCCTGAGTTTCAAAAAAAACTCAGGGGTGTTGTGCTATTTATTTGATTTCCGCAATCCAGGAAAATTCAAACTTTCCTCCTTCACAAAGATGCTGAATTTCTCTCTTCTTTGAAATATCGTCTTTTACATCTCTGTCATCATTGATGCCGTACCAAGGCTCAATGCAGACATAAGGTGCGCCCGGCTTTGCCCAGATACCAAGCACGGGACAATCTCCGAAAGTGAATTCTACTTCATTTTCGCCTTTAAGGGTAAGCTTCTTTGACTTGATACCCGAAAGAATAAGAGCATCCTTTTTAAATACATCTTCTGTAATCACTATTTCTTTTGAATTCTCAATAACGGGAAACTTTTCGGCAATGAGAAGATTATCGCTGTCTATGCGCTCTGTTTCAAGGGTTTCGGCTTCTTCAAATTCAATGACATCTCCGATTTTGCAGTTGAATCCGGGATGTGCTCCGATTGAAAAATACATATCACCGTTTGTTTTGTTTATAACTGTCATTGTGTTAACAAGAGATTTTCCGCAAAGTTTAAAGGTAACAAGAAGTTCAAAATCGAAAGGATAGCTTTTAAGCGTATTTTCATCGCTTTCAAGGCTGAAAACAGCTTTTGCGCCTTCGCATTCTTTGACTTTAAAAAGAAGCTTTCTTGCAAGACCGTGCTTCGGCATTGTGTATTCAACGCCGTTATAGCGGAATTTATCATCAATAAGCTGACCGATAACGGGAAAAAGGACAGGTGCCTGACCGTACCAGATATCGGGATTGCCCTGCCAGATATATTCTTTTCCGCTTTCTTTCAGAACAAGCGAATGGAGTTGAGCACCCATATCATCAATTTCGCAAGTCAGAAATTCATTTTCAATTTTATAGTACATAGACTAAACTCCTTTATGCAGCAAATATTTAACATCAATAATTAATTTAACATATCATTCATCAAAATGCAATTAATTTCTTTTGAGTGTTTTTAAATATTCCTTGCAGTTATCAGAGATCCGATAACTTTCAATTGCTTTGCGAATTGTTTTATTATGTGTATCTGTATCAAGTCTGTGACACTCAAGATACTGAATAATTTCGTCATAATGTTTTGACAGTGCGGTCGCAAAATACCACGCCTGCATCATCCTGATATAATATTCATCGGAACGGATTTCGGCAACCATATCGGAATATTCCGTACTGAAATTTTCATCAAGATAATAACACATCAGCATTTCAATCGCAAAACGAACGGTATATGTATCATCGGATTTTATCCATATTTTTATTTGTGAAAACAATTCAGATAAATGTTTTCTGAAGATTTTCGGTCGCATCATATCGCAGGTCGCCCAATTATCAACATAAGGCAGGAATCTGTTGAGTCGTTCGATACACAAAGCAAAATCATCTGACAACTCAATAAGAAATGCGTGAAGATTATTTTCTTCATAAAATTTGTGAGGCAGGATATCCATGAAACTTTCCGAATATGATGTATTTGAAATTTCTTTCGCAAATTTCCTCAAATCAGGTGTTCGCACTCCGATTACAAGCTCTTTTGAAACCGTAGGCATTAGCTTTGAATGAAAATCACGGTATTTCAGATCCTGCATTTCAAACAGTCTGTCACGAATATATTTTTCGGTCATTCTTTTCTCCGTTCTCAATCACATAATGCATTAACAGACACAGAATAAATATGCGGTGCATGGGAATCGCGGTTATTGAATTTATTCGAACCGTTATTTGAGAAAGTTATGGTATTTTCACCTTCGGCAAGTTCAAGGTTAAGCGTTGCCGTTTTGACGGTATCCCAGCTGTAAGTATTTCTGCACCAGAGATTACTCTCTTCTCCGTTGACATTAACGGTTATATATCGCTCAATAAGGTCAACGTTATAACTGTGAACTCCGCCCTCCTCATTGTTTGCATAAGCAACCGTCATTCTGTAATTCCCGCTTTCAGGAACAACAACATTAAATGTTGCACTTCCTCCAAGAGAAGATATTCCGTCTATATAATCAGAATTTATACCGTTCAGAACTTCCGCCCCGTCAGTAAGAATCATTTCATCAGGGTTGAGTTTTATACTGAACCCTGTTTTTTCGCTTTTATTTATAACACATATAACATCTTCCGAAGATTTGATGTCGATATAATTCAGACCCTTTCTCAGATACACAAGCGAAAAACCGTTTTCCGATTTTGCGAGTGCGCAGTCAATCATAAATTCACACGGAACACCGACATTCATTTCATAAAAACCGTCATCGGGTGCAACGGCAAGAAAAGATTTTATTCCGTTTTTACTTCTGTCAGAATCAAATATGGTTGTAATTTCTTTATCGTCGGAATGCAAAG
>JAZNFD010000262.1:0-2167 GCA_045588975.1 Acutalibacteraceae bacterium
AAAGTTAATTTATCCGTATATTCACTCTTGATTGTGTTGGGTAACGATATTTCCGAAACGAAACTGTCGATTGTCATTTCCGCAACAGAATCCGCTCTGTCATCGGGCGTTGTTCCGTCATTGGAATTGCCGTAAATCAGCTTAAGGTCATAATATCCGCTTTCGGGGATATCAAATTCCACGGTAACGCTGTCACCGATGTTTTCAAGACCTCCGACCATACCCGACTGTTTTCCCGTTGTTGCATATGCGCTGTCATAGGTATAAGCAAATCCTGAAAGAATGCCATCCTCAAATTCATAACGTACAGGAAGATTTTCATTTTTAAAATTAAGTTTTTCACCGTTATTTTTTGAAATAACAACACGGTAAACAGCTGTAGGATCAATATTTTCAAGTTCAATTTCAAGCTTTCCGAATGAAATATTATCTGTATATTCTCTGACAAGAATCGGCGAATTGACAATACCGCTTATACCCTCGAAATAAACACATTCAATCCTGACATTAACCACCTTGCCGATATTGGTTTTGTCAAGATTCTTTAAATTTATATCAGCAGGATAATCGCATCCGCCGCAAAGAACGGTTATTTCATCTTTATCCACATTCATCGATGAAATACCGTTGAATCCTTTATTATGAAAACGGTTATAACCGTATTTTATCACATTGGCAAAATCCGAATGAAGAACATCAATTACTTTTGATTTTAATCTGTCACCTTCCATATCGGCATACCAGCGAAAAAGCCACCAATTGGAATTCGGGCTGTTATTATCCGCAGCGGTATCACAAAGATTGTTTGCCAATCTCCAATAAGCGATGTTTCCGTACGCACCTGATTTTTCGACAGCAACAACATATTTGAGCATATCAGCGGGCGCACCGCATTCCTGCATAGTTCCGTATTCTGTCACAATAATCGGTAACTCATCCATACCGAGCGATTTTTCAATGAAACGGTAATCATCAATATGATCCTGCCAATAAAGAGATGATGTTTCGCCGAGTTCGTGATAAATCATAACGTCGGGCAGACAATCATTTTCTTTGCAATACTCAAGAAAATGACGGATTTCATAACTGTCATAATCACAGTAACCGGGCCCGCCGATTACTGCATCGGGATCAATTGAGCGTATAAGTTCATATGTATCTTTCCACGCTTCATAGAATCTGTATTTAGCCGCATCATCAAACATAAGCCACGTGCCGTCATCCGAAAGCGTACCAAACCAGACTGCATTATCTGTTTCGTTGTAAGGGCAGTAAACAAGACGGTCGGAATATTCCTTTTGAGAAAGTATCGTAACATTCTCTGTTACCTGCGGTAAAAATCTGTTTTCTACAAAATAAGAACAGTCATATTCATTCTTTTTTCGTAAGTTCCATATTTCATCGTGACAGTAATACCACGTATCAAAACAATCCTGAAGATAAACGGTGATATAATCACAATTATCAAGCGAGGCTGAAACATAATCAACATCGCCTATCGGATGCTGAAGTCCGCCGATAACTTTCTGTGAAACGCTCGAAACATCAATGCTTTCAACCATTGCCACATCAGGAACGCCATCCTGTGCAAGACCGTAAAGGAAACCCGAAGCCCTGCTCGAAATCTCCCCTTCGCAGACAGAGGCATCTATTTCAAGAGTCGGTTCAAAAAAATAAGGCAACCCCTCACTTGCAAGGCTCAATGCAGTTATAAACCCTAAAATTAAACTGATTATTTTTCGCATAAAAACACCTGTTTTAGTTTTTTGAAAATTATACATTTATTTGTTATTGAATGTCAATATTTTATATTCTATTTGTTTATTAATTAAATATTGATTTTTATTTTATAATAATATATAATAAAAATGTTTATAATTTTCAAATAATTGCAGGTGTGAAAAATATGAAAAAAACTGATGAATTTATCGAAATAGACATTATCCGTCTTTTTAAAACCGTTTTCAAAAAAATATGGGCTGTTATCCTTTCGGCTGTGATTTTGGGTGCTGCGACATTCGGATTTACATATTTCTTTATTAATCCGACCTATGAGGCAAGAACCCTGCTTTACGTTAACAACAGCAATTTTTCAGTCGGAAATACAAGCTTCAACATCTCAACTTCATCGCTGAGTGCTGCACAGGAGCTTGTTAACACTTACATT
>JAZNFD010000263.1:0-23603 GCA_045588975.1 Acutalibacteraceae bacterium
CGGTAAGTTCGAGGCTAAGGTGTACAACATCACCTACGCTGGCACGGGTTACGAAAACAACGTAAACAACCCCGCAACCTTCTCGGTAACGCAGCCCAACATCAAGCTTGGCGCAGCTTCCAAGGTTGGCTATGAGTTCAAGGGCTGGTACACCGATGCTAACTGCACAGAGGAGTTCGCAGGCTTCTCCGCTGAGAATCTTGCAAACGTTGTTGTATACGCTAAGTGGGAAAAGATCGAAACACCTGTCATTCCCGAACCTGAAAAGGCTGGCTATGAATTCCTTTACTGGACAGATGCAGACGGCAACGAAGTTGATCCCATGACATATATGGAAGATATCGGTGCTGACGGCGCTACCGTAACTTACATTGCTAAGTGGGAAGGCCGCGAAGATGTAGTATACACAGTATACAGATACTTCGAAAACCTTGAAAAGACCGGCTGGATGGACGGCGCAGAAGCAGAAACTCTCACAGGCAAGGCTGCTTCAACAGCTCTCACCGGCAAGGCAGGCACAGATGCTGAAGTTGATGCAGCTGCAGAAGCAGTTGAAGGCTTCACAATTGACACCGCAATCAGCGTTCTCAAGAAGGAAATCGCAGGCAACGGTTCAACCGTACTTGAGATTTACTATCGCAGAGATATAGTTAAGGTAACAGTTAAGGATCCCGACGGCGAAACCTACATTGATGACGAATTCACCTATGGCGAAGAAATCACAATCGAAGAGCCCGAGAACGAAGGCTTCACATTCGTTGAGTGGCAGGATGGCCAAGGCAACAAGGTCACCTTCCCGATGACTGCTCCCGCAGACGATATCGTTATCAAGCCCATCTGGAAGGCTAACACTTACTCAATCACCTTCGTTGATGATGACGGTTCTGTTATCGAAGCAGCTAAGGATGTTGAATTCGGCAGCACAATCGTTGCTCCCGCTGATCCCGAAAAGGACGGCTACAAGTTTGCTTACTGGCGCGATAAGGATACAAAGGCGGTAATGCCCGCAACAATGCCCGCTAAGGATGCAACTTACGAAGCATTCTACACAGCAGGCGAGGATACCACATACTACATCGAAGTTTACATGATGGATACGAACGGTGACTACACAATGGCTTCACAGACCGTTGCAACAGGCACAACAGGCGATCCCATCAGCATCACTCCCGGTACAATCGCAGGTTGCACATACGATGCAAGCATGAGCGTCCTCACAGGAGTAATCACTGCAGACGGCGAAGCAACTCTTAAGGTTTACTACGCACGTAATATCTACAACGTAACATTCAAGTCAGGCGAAGGCGTATTCGCAAATGATGCAACTGTTGTAGGTCCCACAAACGTTTACTTCGGCGCAGCAATTCCCGTTCCCGCACAGCCCACAAGAGAAGGTTATGACTTCGTAGGTTGGGATACAGAAGTTCCCGCAACAATGCCCGCAGGTAACCTTACCTTCACAGCAACCTGGACTGAAGCAGAATACACCATCACTTATGTTGTTAACGACAAGGTAGAAGAGGTCAAGACATATAAGTTCGGTGAGGCTGTTGAAGCTCCCAAGACACCCAACGTTGCAGGCATGACATTCAAGTATTGGGTAGATGCAGACGGCAACGAAATCGAAATTCCCGCAACAATGCCCGCTGAAGATATCATCATCATTGCAGCATTCGAAATTTCTGTATATGAGGTTAAGTATCTTGTAGACGGCAATGTATTCCAGCAGTATTCAGTAGCTCACGGCGATAAGATTCCTGTTCCCACAGAGGATCCCACCAAGACTTACTACACATTCAAGGGCTGGTCAGATATTCCTGAAACAATGCCTGCTCAGAATATTGAAATTCACGCAATATTCGAGAGAGATCCCGTTGAACTCGTTCCCATGGATGGTTCAACAACCGTTATTGACGATGAAAATATGGCAATCTACGGTCTTGATATCTACATGACAGAAAAAACTCTCCGTGACAGCTACCTCAAGGTTAACGGCGACGGTTACTTCACCGTAGCTCCTTCGAAGGGTACAGCTTGCGGTACAGGTACTGTTATCGAACTTTACGACAGAGCAAATCCCGAAACTCCCATCAAGACATACACAATCGTTATTTTCGGTGATCTCAACGGTGACGCAAACATCACAACCACCGACTATTCACAGGCTCAGGCAGAATATGATACACTCACATTCTGGTCAGATCCTATGGATGAATCTTACAACAAATACAAGACAATGGCAGCAGACCTCAACGGCGACGGTATCGTTTCTGTTAAGGAAGCAGCAAGTATCAACAGATACGTTCTCAGTGCAGTTGACATCGACCAGACAAATGGAGATGTAATCCAGTACTTTGGATAAAATGCATCATCTAACCTGAATTATCCTGCGGGGGAGACCCCGCAGGATAAGGAAAGATAAATCCGGTTAAAGAGCGGAGGGTGCAATCCGCTCTAAAGTCTGCTTCGGCAGACAACAAATAAGGAGGATATCTCATGAAAATGACAAAAAGGTTAGTTGCTGTTGCGTTGGCAATTCTTATGATTTTTGGGTCGATTTCAGTTGCTGTTACTGCAAGCGCTGCGGATGGCACAACGTTCGGAATCACAACAAAGATCCTCAGAAACGTTAACGGAGTATGGACTGAAACAGATAAAGTCAAAGCAGGCGAAGATGTAAAACTCGGTGTTTATCTTGACACTGATTTCTACGCAGGCGACGGCTCTATCTTAATGTATTATAATACAAACTTTTTTGAAGCTGTTTCGACCAAAGATAAGAACGACCTTGTTATCGGCAGTTCTTACGGCGAAGGTTCCAGTTACAAAATAAGCGGCTATTATTCAGTTGCAGACTCTAAAACGGCGGCTTCTGTAAGCCAGACTATGGAAAAATACAACAAAGTAGATTCGGCTTACACATCAACTCACGCGCCTATCTATCTCGTTTTTAATTACGGTACAGGTGTTTATACTCAGAAATTTGACGGAAGCAAGCTCTTCTGTGAAATCCCCCTTAAGGTTAAGGCTGATCCTACTGTAACAACAGGTTATGTTGAAGCTCCTGAGGCTGTAACAGCTTCAATTGATTTCAACCGCGGTAAGACAACCATAACAAAGGGTGGCGAAGGTGTTTATCCCGATAATGCAGAAGAAATTTGGGAATGGGATGCAACTCTTGATTATAACAAAGAGCCCGTAACACTTTTCACCAAATGCACTTCAGCAACTTTTGTTGCTAATTACGGCAAGTTTACAGTTGCTCCTTCAAGATATGTCACAGAGCTTTATTCAGAAGGTGAAGCAGGCGAGGGCATTGAAAATCTTATTGCTAAAGACACAGATGATAAGGTTTACACTCTTCCCGAAATTGCAGAACCCGTAAGAGACGGCTATAGCTTCTTAGGCTGGAAGGTTGCAGGTGCTGCAGATTCAACAGCATCAAAGGTTAATGTTTATCCCGATGAAAACACAGTATATGAAGCTGTTTGGGAAAAAGAAGAAAATGACGGCGATAATCTCGGTTTCAGAACCGAAATTTACAGACTCGACGAAAACGGCGAGTGGGTTTATACCGATAAGGTAATGCCCGGCGAAGATGTTAAGGCAAGACTTTTCATTGAAACAGAATATAACGCCGGTGACGGTCAGTTGCTTCTGTTCTATGACGGAGATTTCTTTGAGGATTCATACACAGAAAATGTGATTTATGAACCCGCTCCCCTCAATGACAGCCCGACAAGTATTCCCGGCGCATACGAAATTATTGGTAGCTTGTCAAAACCCACCTATGATAAGCCCGTAATGAAGAGACTTATCAATTACGGTTATATCGACGCTAAATATCTTAACGAGCACCCCGCATTTGTTGTTACTTACAGCTTCCCCACAACAGATGACTGTCAGAAGTTCAGTGACGACGAGTGGTTCGTAGAAATTGACCTTAAGGTTAAAGAAAATGCTACCGGTGAAGGTGCATTCTTCGTTAAGGAAAATACCATTTATAACACAACCGATGGTTTGTATGCATTCGTTGATATCACCAGAGAAGTTCCCGGCGATCCCGATGCAATGAGCGCAGACTCAATGAGAACATGGGATGCAGACGTAACAATCGATACCCATCCCGTAAGCATCTACAACACAATCAGATTTGATGCAAACGGCGGTGAATTCGACGCTGAAAACACCGAAACTTACACAATCGACGGCACAGTAGGTAAGGCTGTTGATTACTCAACAATCCCCGCAATTTCAAGACCCGGCTACACATTCATGGGTTGGATTGATTCAACAGACGACACTCCCACTCTTGAGGAAGCTAAGACTGCCGATCAGCTTGAAGCAACAATGACTCACAAATCAATCATTGAAGATTCAGATCCTGCAGCGGCTATCATTTATAATGCATTCTGGGTAAGCAATGTTAACGTAACATTCGCTAACATCAACCCCGAAACAGGTGCAGTTGAAGAAATCGAAACAATCAATGTTACCTCCGGCGAAGATTTCGCAGTTCCCGAAGACCCCACACTTGACGGTTACCGTTTCATGGGCTGGACATGGGATTGCTCTGAAAAGGATGGTAAGATTAAGGTTAACTCCATCACAGGTCTTCCCGCTAAGTATCCTGCGGAAAGCACAACATACTATGCAGTTTACAGTTCTCTCCAGTATCCCGTAAACTACTATGTAATTGATCTTGACGATGAACTTGTAATGGATAACTTCAAGCTCGTTGATCAGTCAAAGACTGAGTTCGGCGCACCCATTTCCGCTTCACCTTATACATACAAAGTTCCCGAAGGTTATGCTATTTCAGCAGCATACAGTGAGGTTCTTTACGGTGAAGAAATCCACTTCCTTGAGTCCGGTAAGTTCGTTGGAGGCACAACAATGCCTGCACACGAATACAACCTCTACTTCTACATCGAAAGAGCAGAGTTTGATGCTGTATTCGATGCAAACGGCGGTGCCTGGGCAGATGGCGAAACAACCAAGACAGTTCCCGCTGTATATGAAGATGAAATCGTAGCCCCCGAAAATCCCGTTCGCGAAGGCTATGTATTCATTGGTTGGCAGCCTGATGTAACCATCATGGACGAAGAAGGCAAGACCTTTGTTGCAGAGTGGGACGAAGATGTATTCACCGCAACATACCATATCGACAGCGAAAGCTACGTTTATGATATGGACTTCGGTGCAGAGTTTGAATATCCTGCAGATCCCGATGATAAGGTAGGCTATAAGTTCCTTGGTTGGGCAGAAGAAGAAGGTTCAACAACAGTTGTTACTCTTCCTGCAACAATGCCCGCTAAGAACCTTGATTACTATGCAGTATACGAAGTAATTGAGTATACAATCACATTCGCAAACACCGGCGATGTAACAATGGCCGATATCACTCTTCCCTACGGAACAGAGATTGGCGAAATCACAGAACCCACAAAGACGGGCTACACATTTGCAGGTTGGGATTGGACCAAGGCAGAGGACAGCTCCGCTGTTGCCGCTCCCACAACAATGCCCGCATACGACACAGTAGCAACCGCTAAGTGGGAAATCAACCAGTACACAGTAACATGGGATGTTGACGGCAGCGAAACCGTTGTCACCTATGATTACCTTGCTCCTGTTGACAAGGCAGACGATCCTGTGAAGATCGGCTACACATTCACAGGTTGGAGTTCTGTTGAATCCGAAATTCCCGCAGTAATGCCTGCAAGGGATATCGTTTTCATAGCAACATTCGAAGCTAACACCTACAATGCAGTATTCAACACCGTAGCTGAAGGCGAAACTCACGACGGTAGATTCGACAGTGATGATTCAACATCACTCGCAGTTCCCACCGTATTCGGTGAAGATATCGTAGCTCCCGTTGAAGTTCCCGTAAGAACAGGTTACACATTCGCAGGATGGACTCCCGTTGTTGGCGCAATGGATGAAGAAGGCAAGACATACACAGCAGTATGGACTCCCAACGCAAACACAGAGTATAAGGTTGAGTTCTGGTCAATGAACACAGCAGGCGAGTATAAGCTTAAGGAAACTCAGACTTATACAGGTACATCTGATTCAATCATCACAATCGCTGTAGCAGCTCCCTATAACTACACAATCAACGCTGACCTCAGCACATATGATGATAACGTAACAATCAAACCCGACGGTTCAACAGTTGTTACCGTTTACTTCGAGCTTGATAAGTTCACAGTTACATTCGTTGGTAACGAAGGTACTGTTAACGGCGAAGCTGAAGTTTCAAGCGAGCTCCGTTACGGTGCTCAGGTAGCAGTTCCCGCAGCTGAAAGAGAAGGTTACACATTCAAGGGCTGGTTTGATGCAGCTGAAGGCGGCAACGCTCTCGACGTAAATCTCACAGCAACCGAAACAGTAACCTACTATGCACAGTGGGAAATCAATCAGTACACAATCACCTTCGATACCGTAGGCGGTACTGAAATCGCTCCCATCACTCAGGATTATGCAACGGCAGTTGCTACTCCTTCAGAACCCACAAAACTCGGTCACAGCTTCGACGGTTGGGATAAGGAAATCCCCGCAACAATGCCCGCAGAAGATATGACTATCACAGCTCAGTGGATTGTTAACGCATATGACGCTATCTTTAACGCAGGCGAAGGTAAGTTCGCTGACGACACAGCAACAAAGACAACTGAAGACGTAGTATTCGGCAAGGATATCACAGCTCCCGCTGAGAATCCCACAAGAGAAGGCTATGACTTCCTCGGCTGGTCAACAGACGGTACAACAGTTCTTACTCCCGTAGGTATCATGGATGCTGAAGGCAAAGAATTCACAGCTGTTTGGGAAATCAACCAGTACACAATCACATTTGCAGACACAGGTGATGTTGCTTATGAAGCAATCACTCAGGATTACAACACAGCAATCGCTGATGTTGCAGATCCCGTGAAGACAGGTTACACCTTCGCAGGCTGGGATAAGGAAATCCCCGCAACGATGCCCGCAGATGACATCACAATCACTGCACAGTGGACTGTAAATAAATATGATGCAACATTTGATGCAGGCGAAGGCGCTGCATTCCCCTCAGACGGTGAACAGACTGAAACTACTCCCGTAGATTATGATGCTGACATCATCGTTCCCGACGAAGCACCTGAAAAGACAGGTTATGACTTCGCAGGTTGGGAAGACAGCGAAGGCAACATCTATCAGCCCGGCGAAAACGCAGGCAAGATGGACGCTGACGGCGAAGGCTTCACAGCAGTATGGACTCCCGCGGCAGCAGACTTTACTGTAATAGTTAAGGATGTTGATACCGATGCTGTACTTAAAGAAGAATTCATAACAGGTACAACAGATAACGCAATCGAAGTTGTTGAATCTATTCCTGATCCCGCTGCTGATAACACAGACTATGTTCTCCTCAGTGACGTAGCTGTAAAGGGTTATCACCTTTATAAGAATGCAGCAAACGATCTTACAGGAAAGACAGTTGCTCCCGATGGATCAACAGTTGTAACTCTTTACTATAAAGTAGATGAGTATACAGTTGTTTACGATGCAGACGGTGGTGCATATGCTGACGGTTCCGATAAGATTTCATTGGTTCTTCCTTATGGTGCTTCAACATCAGATAACGCTCCTATCGCTCCCACAAAAGAAGGTTCAACATTCAATAAGTGGCTCGGTAGTCCCACAGTTACCGGTAACGGTATAACAATGCGTGCTGATTGGACTCTTAACGAGTATACAATCACATGGGATGTAAACGGCGAAGCAGCTGAAGGCACTTCAACTGAAACTTACGAATACACAGCACTTATCACAAAGAAGGTAGCTGACACAAGAGAAGGCTACAAGTTTGTTGAATGGGTAGACGAGAACGGTGCAGCAATCACCATTCCCGACAATATGCCCGCAAAGGATCTCACTATCATCGCTAAGTACGATGTAGAGAGCTTCACAATCAACTTTAACACAGCTGGCGGTTCAGCAGTTGACTCCATCACTCAGGATTACGGCACTGCAATCAAGACTCCCGCAGCACCCACCAAGGAAGGTTACACCTTTGCAGGTTGGTCACCCGAGCTTCCCGCAACAATGCCCGACCTCGGTGAAACAGGCGATGCAACAGAAGTTACCGCTCAGTGGACAAAGAATAACTACACAGTTAATTACTTTATCAAGATGCCTGCAACAGGTGAGTTTGTAAAGGCAACTTGGGCTTCAGTACCTTACGGTGATCCCATTTCCACAGCACTTGTAGGTGCAGCAGTTGTATCGGGTTACTCACTCGTTGAAATTGCTTACACAGACACAGGTCTCACTGCTCCTCTTGCAGACGGCGCAACAATGCCTGCTAACAACGTTAACCTCTACTACAACGTAATCGCAAACGAATATGATGCAGTATTCAATGCAAACGGCGGCGCATGGGGTGACGGCGACACATCAAAGACTGTTAAGGCTTCCTACAACGGTGTAATCACCGCTCCTGCTGCTCCTTCACTTGAAGGCTATGAGTTCGCAGGTTGGACTCCCGCAGTCGGCACTATGGACGAATTCGGCAAGACCTTCACCGCTCAGTGGACACCCAAGACTTATAAGGCAACTTATAAGGCAAACGGCGGTGTTTGGGGCGAAGGCGAAGCAATCGAAACAACTCAGGTATTTGAAGTTGTATATGGCACAGCAGTAACAGCTCCCACAGCTGATCCCACAAGAGTTGGTTATACCTTCAAGGGTTGGGATAAGGCTGCTCCCGCAACAATGCCTGCTGAAGACCTCGTCTTCACAGCTAAGTGGGAAATCAACAAGCATACCATCACCTTCATGGATGGCGACAAGTCAGTCGGCACCGTAACAGGTGACTACGGCACAGCAGTTACAGCTCCCGCAGAGCCCACTAAGGCAGGCTATACCTTCACAGGTTGGGATAAGCACGTTCCCGCAACAATGCCTGATGAAAATGTTACAATCAACGCTACTTGGGAAATCAACAAGTACGATATTATCTGGAACGTTGACGGTGTAAAAGAAATCGTTAAGGATGTAGCTTACGGCACAGCAATCACTAAGGCTGCTGCTCCCGAAAAGACAGGTTACACCTTCACAGGTTGGAACGGTTACACAGACGGCATGACAATGCCTGCTAAGGATGTTGAATTCGTAGCAGTATTTGAAGCAAAGACTTATACCGTAACCTTCGACGCTAACGATGGCGCATGGGATAACGGCGATACAACAAAGACAGTTACCGCTAAGTATGGCGAAGCTCTTTCAGCTCCCGTAGCTCCCTCAAGAACAGGTTACACATTCCAGACATGGTCACCCTCAGTTCCCACAACAATGCCTGCTGAAAACGCAACTTATAAGGCAATCTGGGCAACTGCAGGTAAGGTTGACTACACAGTAGAAACCTACTACATGAATACTGAAGGCACATACACAGGTGTTCTTCCCGTTGTAACAGGCGGTACAGCAACAATCGACGCATACGTCAAGCTTGCTGTTGACGAAGCTCCCGCAGGCTTCAAATATGATACTGCAGCTGCTAACTACATCGAAGGTGTTGTAGCAGGCGACGGCTCAACGGTATTCGTAGTTTACTACGCAAGAAATACTTACACAATCAAGTTCGTTGGTAACGAAGGCACAATCGACGGTAACCCCGAAAAGAGTGCAACATATTACTACGGCACAACAGTTGAAGCTCCCACAGCAGTAAGAACAGGCTATGACTTCGCAGGTTGGTCAACAACAGTTGACGGCGAAATCGTTGCAGTTGAAGCAACAGCTCTTGCTGATGCAACTTACTACGCACAGTGGACAGAAGCAACTTACACAGCAACATTCAAGGCATATCCCGGTGCATTTGCAGACGGCGAAACAACAGTAACCGTTGAATATGCTTACGGCGAAGCAATTGAAAAAGCTGCAACTCCCGTACGCGATGGCTATAACTTCGCAGAATGGGCAGGTTACACAGACGGCATGACAATGGATGCTGCTGACGTAACATTTACTGCAACATGGACTCCTAAGTCATACAACGCAGTATTCTATACTGACGACACTATGGCAACAGTTCATGAAACAAAGACTGCTAACTACACCGAAGACTACAATGTAGCAACTGATCCCACAAAGGCCGGTTACACATTCGACGGTTGGTATGATGCAGCTACCAATAAGCCCGCAGGTCTTCCCGCAGCAGGCGGTATCGTTACCATGCCTCTCGGCGGTGCTGAATACTATGCAACATGGATTGTAAACGAATACGACCTTGTTTATAACGCAGGTGCAGGTAAGTTTGCAGACGAAAAATCACAGGCTACATTCAAGACAGCATTCGGAACCGCTAAGGAAGATTGGCAGAAGCCTGCTGAAGCTCCCGAAAGAACAGGTTACACATTCGAAGGCTGGAATCTTGAGGCAGCTCCCGCAACAATGCCCGCAAACAGACAGCAGGTTCAGGCAATCTGGACTCCTAACGTATATGACGTAACATTTGATGCAGGCGAAGGCTTGCATGAAAACGGAACACCTGATGACAAATCAGATGACATTCCCGTAATCACTGAAAATGTTCCCTATGACGACGATGAGTTTGCGATGGGCACAATCGTTCCCGAAGATCCTTACAGACCCGGTTATGAATTCGGCGGTTGGGAAGATGAAGACGGCAATGTTTATGCTGCCGGCGACGAAGTTCCCATGACAGCAGGCGATGTAAAACTCGATGCTATCTGGACCGCTAAGGAAGACACAGCCTATACTGTTAACCACATCTATATGGATGTAAACGGCACATATGATGCAGCAGAAGTTGTAACTGAAAATCTCACAGCAGAAACAGATTCAACCGTAAATGCAGCTCAGAAGGATAAGGATAACTTCACATTCGATGCAGCAGCATCAACAGTTGAAGGTATCGTTACCGCCGACGGCGCTCTTGTTCTTAATCTCTACTATGTACGTGAAAAGAACACATTAACAACATATGATGAGACAGGTAAAGTTGTAAGCACAGAAGATGTTTACTTCGATGCTCCTCTCAATGTTGCTGAACCCACTAAGGAAGGCTATACCTTTAATGGTTGGAAGGATGCTGAAGGCAACGACGTAACAGTTCCTGCAACAATGCCCGGCGACAAGCTTGACATTTACGAGAGCTGGACAGTTAACAACTATAACGTAAAATTCGATGCTAATACCGGTGCATGGGATGACGGCGATAAGATCAAGACCGTTGCAACAGCTTACGGTACAGCAATCAAGGCTCCCGAAGATGAACCTGTCAAGGCAGGTCACACATTCAAGGGTTGGTTCGATGCTAAGGAAAACGGATACTCCGTTGATACTTACACATCAATGCCCGCACTTGCTGACGGCGAATCCATCACCTTCTATGCAAGATGGGAAGCAAACAAGAATGATTACAGAATCGAGATTTACGAAATGAATCCCGATGGCACAATGCCCACAGAACCCACTTCAATGGTAATCAACAATGCTCTTGTCGGTGAAACCGTTGAAGCTAACGTAACTGTTCCCGCAGGCTTCACTCTTGATGCTGCAAACAGTGTTCTTGAAGGCGTTGTTCCCGAAGACGGTGTGCTTGTACTTAAGGTAGTTCTCACAAGAGCACCTCATAAGTTCACAGCTATCGTTGATGGTGAAGTACTTGTTGACGGTGATGAATATTACTTCGACGAAACAGTCAAGGCAATCGATACTCCCGTTAAGGACGGCTACACCTTCGCAGGCTGGACAGCAACAGCTCCCGGCGGCATAATTGAAGAAGGCGCAGTCGCTGATGCAAAATATCCTGCAAGAATGCCTAACAACGACGTTACTATCTACGGCGTATGGAAGACAAACAGCTACGATGCAATCTTCGACGCAGGCGACGGTAAGTTCGAAAGCACAGGTCTTCCCACTGAAACAGTTCCCGTAGTATTCGGCGATAAAGTTACAGCTCCCACAGAAGCTCCCGTTCAGGAAGGCTTCGAGTTCGGCGGTTGGAAAGCTGAAGACGGTACTGTATATCAGCCCGGTGAAGAAATCGATGATGAGATGACAAGCGCAGGCGCAACATTCGAAGCAGTTTGGAACAAGTCCAACTTCACAGTAACATTCTATGGCTATGATGCACTCGCAGAGTCACCCTATAAGTCAGAAAATGCTACAAAGGTTCTTGGTTCAAAGACTTATGCTTACAATGCAGCTATCGAATTCCCTGCAGATCCCGATAACATCGATACTCAGTACTACACATTCCTCGGTTGGTCAAAGACTGAAGGCGGCGCAGTAATGTCCGACGCAGAGCTTTACAACCAGAAGATGCCCGCTGATGATACAGCATACTACGCAGTTTACGAACGCGTTGCAGTTATGCTTATCCCCAACGATGATGCAGAATACTGGGAAAACAATGGCAAGACATGCACAACTGTTATCGACAGAACAGGCGATAACTGGTATGTATCAGGTCTCCATATCGAACTTCTTACTGACGCAGGCAAGTGGCTTGAAAACGACATCGACACTTATGTTGATGTAAGCGGTGACGGTTATTATGAAGTTACCGAATTCAAGGTCAAGGAAGGCTATGTAGGCACAGGTACCGTAATCAACGTATATGATAACGTAACAGGCGAAATTGTTGAAACCTTTACAATCATCATCTACGGCGATATCAACGGTGACGGTGAAATCACAAAGACCGATGCATCACTTGCACTTGCAGAAGCAGACGGTACAACCAACTGGTCAAAGACATATCATGAAGATTATTGCCACTATAAGGCAAAGGCAGCGGCAGTTAACGGCAGCGGTGTATTCAACCAGGCTGACCCGAGACTTCTCGATTACTACGTTGCAATGCTTGTTGATATCGATCAGGTTAACGGTTGCGTAACACAATAATTAAGGTTAACACCTGAAAAGGGGCCCTCGGCGAAAGCCGGGGGCCCCTTGATTTGTCAAAAAATATATAAAAAAACGCAACCTGTCTGAGCCGGACTCAGATAGGTTGCGTTTGCTTTTTTAATCTTCAAGAATTGCTCTTCTATATTTTTTGAGTATATTGCGTGCGGTTTCAACGGTATCGCCTTCGCTCGGAGCATCGGGATTTACGGTTGAAAGCCATTTCTTTTCGAATTCGGCATAGTTTTTATAGAACTGATTGCCTCTGTAAATATTTCTTTCACAATGCTGTTTTCTTGTTGTGGTTGAAAATTTTCTTCTTTTCGGGAATTCATAGGCAAGTCTTTCAAAGAAACTTTGCCAGCGCTTTGCGTAGTATGTCTTAATAAGACCGCCCCATTCTTTCCACGCATAATCATAATTGACTGAGTTTGCAAACGGACCCCACACAGTTACCTGAGCAAGAAGATTCAGTTCAAAATTCTGCGCATCTTTTTCCGTGAAAGCAAGCTCTTTTGCTTCCTTGAGATGCTCATGAAGGGTAAGCTCAGGTCGTGTCTGAAGAAGCTCATCAATTTCCTCGCAGATTTTAAGAAATGCATTTGAAGAACGTTCAAAAATGCTGACATCCTTGTTATAAAAGCCGTACATAGCCTTGTCATACAGATTTGCAACGTAGTTGCTCATAACCTGACGAACGAGGTCACACGCATCGTAAGCATAGCCGTCTTTTTCGGCATTTTCCGCACTCAAAAGAAGCTCTGCGGCTTTGAAAAGCTGTTTGTTGTCATAACGAAGCTCACGCACATCGTTGGGTGCTGTGTGGCGAAGCTCTGTTGCCGGTCTTGCACAGATAACAGAGCCTGTTTCTCTGCCGGTACAATTTTCACCGTAGCAGGTTTCCGAGAGCATTTTCATTGCGTCAACAAGGCATCTTTCCTTGCTGCCGTAACGGCGGTAGGAATAGTCACGGAGCCATTCATCAAGATTGATTGATGATTCTTCGGTAAGCATCTGAAATGCAAGGTCGTAGTAAAGCGGATTCTGAAAAATACCTTCCATAAACAAGCCCGTACCGCTGCAATTGTCACATTCAAGCGATGCATAAGCATTATCGGCAAGATCTTTTATGCTGCCGTGAAGAGTGTTTCTGTCGCCGAAATTATGGATGTTTCCGAGAATAAATTCATATCCCCAGAAATTGTTTGTTTCTTTATATTTGCTGCCGTCGATATCAAGAATAAGAAGTCTTTCTTTTGGTACGGATTTGACAATCTGTTCTTTAAGTGACCAGCTTTGCATAACCCATACCGAATCTTTGTCGAAGTCCTTATACATCGTATCGATTGCACGTCCGACTTTCCACAGGTAATCTCTCGTTTTGATTGAAGGGACATTCTCATGGAACGGATCGCAGGCATAATAGTGGTATGCGCCGAAAAGCTGACGCTGTTTTTCAAGAAGAGCAGTTCCGAATTTTTTGAAAACAGGGTCTGTGGGGTCAAGCTGGTAAGTGATGGGAAAGTTGCACCAGGACGGGACCATACGAAGGCGGACTTTTTTAAAAAGCCTTGTGATGGTTGCCGGAACAGTTCCGGCAAAGCCTTGCTGAATCGGTGTCATACCGAGTTCAACTTCACGCTCTATGATTTTTTTACCAAGTTCGAGCCTGCTTTCGATATATTTGACATCTGTGAGGCTGAAGAAGCCCGTGATGTTTGTCATCAGCTGCCACGGCCAGAAACCGGGTCCCGAAAGGAATGAGAGCGCACCGGTTTCGCTGTAAGTAAAATCTCTGAGCGTGTAATACCATACAGCTTCGCTTCCGACAACGGAAAGCGGCATATTGATGCCGTTCATCGCCATAAAATCTATTTCTTTTTCCCACTTATCCCATTTCCAGAAAGCAAAAGAATAACCGAGAGTGCAGTAGTTCATAAATGCACGTTTTTTCTGAGGTATAACCTTGGTTATTTTTTCTTCAAAAAGGGGGGCGGACGAAACCGAAATTTCTCTGTTTCCGCAATGTGAAAGATTAACACCGCAGTATTTTTTCAGATATGCATAATATGCCATTGCCTGGCTGATTTTGCAGTCGCCGCAAAGAACGATTTTTCCGTTTTCGCAAAACAGTTCATAGGTGTTTTTGCCGCCAACGCTTTCAATGCTGCGAAGTTCAAACATATCTGCAATTTCCGGTGTGTTTCTTAAAATCAGGTTTTTCATTACAATCTCCTGTAAAAATTGATTATATAGTATTTATTATACTATAAAACATAGCATCAAGCAAGTTTTTTTATCAATTAACATATTGTTTATTACTTTTAGTTTTATTTATGGTAAAATGTATTTACAAACAGCATCGGAAAGAAAATAAAACAATAAAAATTTTACAAAAAATCTGAAATAATGCTTTACACTGGGCTATAAATAAAATATAATATAAATAATTATAATATAAAAAGGCGGTGCTCGGAATGCAACCTGTTTATAAGCGAATTCTTCTTAAGCTCAGCGGTGAGGTTCTCGCGGGCGAAAAAGGTCACGGCTTTGATTTTGAAACAATCAACTCAATCTGCAAGTCTGTCAGTGAGCTTTCAAAGCTCGGTGTTGAAGTCGGTCTTGTTGTAGGCGGCGGCAACTTCTGGAGAGGCCGTTCAGGCGGAAGTATGGACAGAACACGTGCTGACCATACCGGTATGCTTGCAACGGTTATGAACTCTCTCGCTCTTGCGGATACTCTTGAGCAGCACGGCGTAACAGTCAGAGTTCAGAGTGCAATCGAAATGCATCAGATTGCGGAAACTTACATAAGAAACAAGGCTGTCCGTCATCTTGAAAAGGGCAGAGTGGTTATCTTCGCAAGCGGAACGGGAAATCCGTTCTTCTCAACCGATACCTGCGCAGCTCTCAGAGCGGCAGAAATCAAAGCAGACATTATTTTTAAAGCAACCAATGTTGACGGCGTTTATGACAAAGACCCCAACAAATATGATGACGCAGTCAAATATGATGTTGTAACTCACACAGAGGTTCTTGAAAAAGATCTCAGAGTTATGGATTCAACGGCAGCATCGCTTTGCCGTGACAATAATATTCCCATCCTCGTTTTCAATCTTGAAAACCCGGAAAATATCATTAAAGCAGTTCTCGGTGAAAACATCGGAACAATAGTCAAGGAGGGCTAAAATATGCAGACAGTATTTGCAATGGCAGAAGAAAAAATGGGTAAGACCCTGAGCGCACTTAAGAATGAATATTCGTCGATGAGAGCGGGCAGAGCAAACGCTTCGGTTCTCGATAAAATCAGAGTAGACTATTACGGCACCCCCACTCCCATCAATCAGATGGCGGCTGTTGCTGTTGCTGAGGCAAGAATCCTCACAATTCAGCCTTGGGATACTTCAACACTCCATACAATCGAAAAGGCAATCCAGGCATCGGATATCGGCATCAATCCTCAGAATGACGGCAGAATCATCCGCCTCGTGTTCCCCCAGATTACAGAGGAACGCCGTAAGGATCTTTGCAAGGAAGTCAAGAAGATGGCTGAAGATTCAAAGGTTTCAATCCGTTCAACAAGACGTGACTGCATCGATAAGGTAAAGAAGATGGAGAAGGCATCCGAAATCACAGAGGATGATCTTAAGCACGCAGAAAAGAAGCTTCAGGATATCACAGATAAATACATCAAGGATATCGAGAAGCTTTCAGAAGAAAAAGAAAAGGACATCATGGAAATCTGACGTGATTGTTGCAGAGGGCGGTTATGGCTGCCCTCTGTACTGTGCATTAATCAGCAGCTTCAGAAGGAGACGGTTTAAATGACGAAGGAAGAACTTTCAGATATCATTCTGCCCCGCCACATAGGCATAATTATGGACGGCAACGGCAGATGGGCAAAGCAAAGAGGCCTCAGAAGAAGTGAAGGCCATAAAGAAGGCGCAAAGGTTTTCAGAGCAATCTGTGACTATGCCGCCGAAATCGGCATTGAATGCCTTACCTTCTATGCTTTTTCAACTGAAAACTGGAAACGTCCCGCTGATGAAGTTGAGGCGATAATGAACCTTTTCAGAGATTATCTTTTTGAGGCTCAGGAAAGGGAAGAAGAAAATGAAGCAAAGGGAATGCGAATCCGCTATATCGGCGACAGAAAAGCATTGCCCGAAGATATAGTTAATCTCATCAGCCGGCTTGAATCGCAATCGGCTGAAAAAAATCATATTACTGTTAACCTTGCTGTCAACTACGGAGGAAGAGACGAAATTCTTCATTCCGTCAAAGAAATTGCGTGCAAGGTTGCGGCAGGGGAATTAAACCCCGAAGAAATAACGTTGAAAGATATAGACGATAATCTTTACACTGCCGGTCAGCCTGACCCTGATCTGATTATCAGACCGAGCGGAGAATATCGTCTTTCCAATTTCCTTATCTGGCAGGCGGCTTATTCCGAATTCTGGTTTTCGGATATACTCTGGCCTGACTTCACGTCAGATGATCTGGATAAGGCAATCATAGATTACAGCAAAAGAAACAGACGCTTCGGCGGAGTGTGATTTCGACGGGAGGCGGTTTGAAAATATAAAGCTTAAATTATTGAAAATGAATTGAGAGTGAAAAAATGAAAGTAAGAATAATAACAGGTATTACCTGTGCATTGATAGTAATAATGTTGCTTGTGTTTACGGGCCTCGGATATCAGGGAGTAATGAGCATCCCGATGGGTGCTATTGCGGCAATTGCGGCATATGAAGTTATGCGCGTTTCCAAGTGCAAAAACAAAGTGCTTACGGCAGTTTCAATGATAGCGGCGGCAATCGGTCCTGCTTATTTTGACTATGATCTGCAGAAATTTTTCCCCATTCCGCTTTTTGCAATAATTGCGATTTATGTTATTGCATTGCTTGTAATAATGCTTAAATTCTATGAAACTACCAAATTTGAGCATGTTGCATTGGCACTTTTTGCATCGTTGATTATTCCCGGCGCACTCGGCACATTCTTTAAAGTAAGAGACCTTTGCGT
Organism: Acutalibacteraceae bacterium; assembly: GCA_045588975.1. Taxonomy (GTDB): domain Bacteria; phylum Bacillota; class Clostridia; order Oscillospirales; family Acutalibacteraceae; genus CAG-177. Next base: position 17,950 of record JAZNFD010000263.1, read on the forward strand.
TGTGTATCCCGACCTTTTCCAGCGTTCGCACTGCGTATTCCTTATTCTCAGCGCTATGTACAGTGCGTGGATGAGTGACACATGGGCATATTTTGTCGGAAGTAAATTCGGAAAGCATAAGCTTGCGCCCAAAATCAGCCCCAAAAAGTCGGTTGAAGGTGCAATCGGCGGCGTTGTCGGTAATGCTCTTTTCTGTGTTGTAACATATTTGATTTGTGATTATACTTGTTTCCGAAATGACACTCTTAACGTGTGGGTTGTTTTCTTCGGGGCAATAATTCTTACGGTTCTCGGTATGTGCGGTGACCTTTCGGCATCGGTTATCAAGAGAAACTTCGGCGAAAAGGATTTCGGAAATCTTTTCCCCGGTCACGGCGGTGTTCTTGACAGAATTGACAGTTTCCTCGTAACAATGCCCGCAATGTATGTTATGATTCTGATCGGCCTTGCAATTGCAGGCAGATAATTTTTAAAGGTGATAAAAAATGACCAAAACCCTTGCCGTTCTCGGCTCAACAGGTTCAATAGGGGTTCAGGCTCTTGAAGTAGCAGAGCTTATGGGCTTTGAAGTTCAGGCTCTTACGGCAAACTCAAGAACCGATATAATTGAGGAGCAAATCAGAAAATTTGCGCCCCGCATCGCGGCGGTTGCAGATGAAAAAGCGGCGGCAGATTTAAAAATCAGAGTTGCGGATACTTCAACCAAAATCCTTGCGGGAAAGCAGGGCGTTGAGGAGTGTGCACGTTGCGGAGCAGATACCGTGCTTAACAGCATTGTCGGTATTGCAGGACTTGCACCGACTCTTGAGGCGATAGACTCGGGCAGCAATATTGCTCTTGCCAATAAGGAAACACTTGTGGCAGGCGGCAAAATCGTGCTTGATGCAGCAAAGAAAAAAGGTGTTTCGATTCTTCCGGTTGACAGCGAGCATTCCGCAATTTTTCAGTCGCTTCAGGGATGCCAAAGCGATAAGCAGATAAAAAGACTTATTTTAACGGCATCGGGCGGTCCTTTCTTCGGTAAAAAGAAAGAAGAACTCGAAAATGTTACCATTGAGCAGGCACTTAACCATCCTAATTGGAGCATGGGTGCAAAAATAACCATCGATTCTGCTACAATGATGAACAAAGGACTTGAACTCATTGAAGCGGCGTGGCTTTTCGGAATGAAATCGGCGGATATAGATATTCTTGTTCACCGTCAGAGCATAGTTCATTCGCTTGTTGAGTACATTGATAATTCGGTTATTGCTCAGCTTGGCGTACCCGATATGAGAATACCGATTCAGTATGCACTCACATATCCTGACAGATTTGTCAGCCCTGTCAGTCAGCTTGACCTTGCCAAGGCGGGAACGCTCACATTTGAAGAGCCTGATTATGAAACCTTTGCCTGCATAAACTTATGCAGAAAGGCTTTTGAAAAGGGCGGGCTTTATCCTGCAGCTGTCAATGCCGCAAATGAAAAAGCCAACGAGCTTTTCAGAAACGGAAAAATCAGATTCCTCGATATCCCCAAAGCTGTTGAGGCGGCTTTCAATTACACGGCAGATGTTTCGGATTATACTCTTGAGCAGGTTTTTGAAACCGACAGTTTCATCCGTTCCGAAACGGAAAGGTTATTTATATGAACGCATTCCCTCTTTTTTCTATGGCGACCGTATGGGGAAAGGCGTGGCCGATACTGATAGCCATTCTTTTCTTCGGTCTTATCATAATGTTCCATGAACTCGGGCACTTCATTTTTGCGAAGCTTTTCGGCGTTCAGGTCAATGAGTTTTCAATGGGTATGGGTCCTGCTCTTTTCAAACGTAAAAAGGGCGAAACGAAATATTCACTCAGACTTTTTCCGATAGGCGGTTTTGTAAGCATGGAGGGTGAGGATGAGGACAGCGAAAACGAACGCGCTTTTTGCAACAAACCCGTGTGGCAGAGATTTATTATTGTTGCCGCGGGCGGTGTTGTTAACCTTATAATGGGCGTTATCATCGTTGCGGTTATGCTTTGTATGACCGACCTTATCGGAACTCCCGAGATTCATTCGTTCCACGAATCTGCAGTAAGCAATCAGCAGCTGCAGATTGATGACAAAATCAAGGAAATAAACGGAAGAAAAGTTTTTTCCGAATACGATATCGGATTTCTGATGTCAAGAGACGATGACGGAATAATTGATTTTGTTGTTGAAAGAAAAGGCGAAAAAGTTAATCTTGATGCCGTTGCTTTCAAAACAGAAAACAGAAACGGTCAGTTTACCATTATCTATGATTTTATAATTAAAGGCGTTGAACCCGGCTTCGTTCCGGTTGCAAAAAATGCAGTCCTTGAGTCGGTTTCAATTGCGAGAGTTGTATGGGTAAGTCTTCTTGACCTTGTGACAGGCAGATATGGTTTGAGTGATCTTTCGGGTCCGATAGGAACAGTTACGATTATTGCGGATGTTGCCCAGAATGCGGCGGCAAATCAGATTGACTGGTCGCAGCTTCTGATGATTATGGCGCTTATCGCAATCAACATCGGTCTGTTCAATCTTCTCCCGCTTCCCGCACTCGACGGCGGCAGACTTTTCTTTATGGCAATAGAATTTGTTTTCAGAAAACCCGTTCCGAGAAAATACGAAGGATGGGTTCACGCAGTAGGTCTTGTTCTTCTTCTTTTGCTGATGGTTGTTATTTCCTTTAGCGATGTAATGAGACTTATAAAAGGTTAGGAGTAATGATTTATGTCAAGACGCAACAGCAAGCGTGTTAAAGTCGGCAATATTTATATCGGCGGCGATTCTCCGATAACCGTTCAGTCTATGCTCAATAAGCCTGCTTCGGATATCGAAGGCAGCGTTTCTCAGGCAATCGCTCTTGAAAAGGCGGGATGTGAAATTATCCGTGCCGCAGTGCCTGATATTGAGGCGGTCAAGCTTATTGAAAAGCTTAAGGAGAATTTAACCGTACCCGTTGTTGCGGATATTCATTTTGATTACCGTCTTGCGCTTGCAAGCCTTGATGCGGGAGTTGACAAAATCAGAATCAACCCCGGCAACATCGGTTCTATGGACAGAGTCAAGGCTGTTGCGGATGCTTGCAAGGCAAAAAATGTGCCTATACGAATCGGCGTAAATTCAGGTTCGCTTGAAAAAGATTTACTTGCCAAATACGGCTCGCCTTGTGCTCAGGCACTTGCGGAGAGCGCTTTAGGTCACGTGGCACTGCTCGAGAAGTGCGATTTTGATGATATTGTCATTTCGATAAAATCATCATCGGTTCCTATTATGATTGAATCATACAGACTTGTTGCCGAAAAGTGTGATTATCCTCTGCATCTCGGCGTAACCGAAGCGGGTACTCACGACATGGCGCTCATCAAATCATCGGTTGGCATTGGTTCGCTTCTCCTTGACGGCATAGGCGACACAATCCGTGTTTCCATGACTGATGACCCCGTTAACGAAGTTTCGGCGGCTGTCGGAATTCTCAAATCTTGCGGACTCAGAAGCGGTGGTGTGGATATCGTTGCGTGTCCTACTTGCGGCAGAACAAAAATTGACCTTATCGGACTTGCAAAGGAAGTTGAATCAAGACTTTCCGGATGCAAAAAGAACATAAAAGTTGCAGTTATGGGCTGTGCTGTCAACGGCCCCGGCGAGGCTCGTGAAGCCGATATCGGAATTGCAGGCGGCGACGGCTGTGCGCTTATCTTCAAAAAAGGCGAAATCGTTTGCAAAGTTTCCGAAAACGAAGCAGTCAACACTCTCATTTCAGAAATTGAAAAACTATAAACTTATTTACCGGGCAGAGAAATCTGCCCTATTTTAAACGAAAGGGTTAAAATGCAAGAAAACAACATTTTAAATTTTATAGGCGAATATATAAATGCGGGATTGCGCGAGGCTTTTTCGGGCGGTCTGGTTGAGCATATATCGCTTGATGAAGAAACATTAAAGCTGAGCATAGTTGCTCGCTTTGACAGATATATTGAGGATAATTTAATCCTTATCGCTCAGAATGAAATCAAAACAGCACTCGGAATCAACAAGGTAATAATCACTCCTGTTTATCCTCAGAGTGCTTTTTCGGATAAGTGCATTCCTCAGATTGTAAGAGCGATAAAAGAAAATATTGCTGCGGCAAACGGCTTCCTTGAGAATGCAAAAATTACAATAAATGACAATACAGTTGAAATATTTGTTTATAACGGTGCAGATATACTTATTGAATCAGGGGCGGAGGAATTTGTTTCAAGGTTCATAAAAGATACATTCGGCATTATTGTTGATGTAGAAATCACGGGCGAAGAAAGCGCAAAGCTTGATTCACCCGAATATGTTCAGATGCAGGCGGACGGAATCAAAATTGAGGTGCCCGTTGAAGAAGACCTGAGCAAACCAAAGGCTCCCAAGCAGGAATATGAGGATTTGCCCATATCGCTGACTAATGCAAAGGTCATTTACGGAAATAAAATCAAGTCAAAGCCTGTTCCTCTCAGCGGAATTTCAATCGAGGACGGCAATGTTACCGTCTGGGGTAAGATATTTTCACTCGATATGCGTGACACCAAGGACGGTAAACGCAAGATTATCAATTTCAATATTACCGACAAGACAAGCTCCTATACCGTCAAGATTTTCGAGGCTACGCAGAATTGCGAGCAGCTTGTAGCGGGACTTGCCAACGGTAAAACCATCATGCTCAGAGGTCACGTTGAGTATGATGACTACATCAAAACTTACTGCATAAAAGCAAACTCAATTATGATTATAGAAGAAATCCCCGTTAAGGATACAGCCGAAGAAAAGCGAGTGGAGCTTCATATGCATACCAATATGTCCGCAATGGACGGTATGACAAGTGCGGCAAAGCTTGTTGCAAGAGCGGCCAAATGGGGACATAAGGCTGTGGCAATAACCGATCACGGTGTTGTTCAGGCATATCCCGAAGCAGCATCCGCCGCAAAAGAAAACGGCATAAAAGTCATTTACGGCATGGAGGGTTATTTTGTTGATGACTCCGTTAAAATCGTAACGGGCGAAAAAGATATGCCTCTCAGCGGCACATTCATTGTTTTTGACGTTGAAACAACCGGACTGCGTACGGATAAAGTGCGCCTTACCGAAATAGGTGCAGTCAAATATGTTGACGGTGCGGAGAGAGCAAGATTCCAGACCTTCGTTAACCCCGAAATGCCGATTTCGTCAAAGATAACGGAGCTTACGGGAATTACAAATGCAATGGTTGCGAATGCTCCCAAAGAAGCAGAAGCAGTAAAGAAATTTTTTGAATTCTGCGGTGACGGTGTTCTTGTTGCACACAATGCAACGTTTGATACCGATGTTCTGAAACACACTTGCAGAAGAAACGGCATTGAATATAACTACACTCATATTGATACCCTTGTGATGGCACAAAGTCTGATTGAGGGCATCAAGAATTATAAGCTTGATTCGCTTCAGAAACACTTCAAGCTCCCTTCGTTTGACCATCACAGAGCGGATGAGGATGCAGGTGCGCTTGCAGGCATTTTCGAAAAACTTCTCGGACTCTGCGAAGAAAAGGGCATTGAAAATGTCAGCGAAATCAACGAGAAAATCCCCGTGAATGTCAAGAGACTTCCGACCTACCACATCATTCTTCTCGCAAAGAACAAAGTCGGTCTCAAGCATC
>JAZNFD010000264.1:0-3081 GCA_045588975.1 Acutalibacteraceae bacterium
CACCTTTAGGTGTGCAGTTCTGTCGGCTTGATGATATACAAAACTCCGTTTTGATGATATCCAATTCCTTGCGGAATTGATGATATACAATGTTTCGCATTGATTCAGTTGCCCTTCGGGCAAACGGAAAGACGCCCGCACCCGATTGTAATTTTAGATTATGTGTGATAAAATCATTTCGACAAAAATAATTTAGGAGAAAATATGGATTATAATAATCAGTTAAAGGAATTGCTAAAACAAACTATTGGCAAACGGTTAGATGCAATAAATCTTGCTTGCGAAATGATGATGTTTAGTTTTGAAGAATTTGAACTCCATTCACAATGTCTTACTCGCATTATTTGCGAAAATGATATTCTTGTAACGACTTTGGATTACCAAAGTTGGGATGGCGATGTAGAAGAAAATAACGATGAGTGGTATTTTGTTGAACAAAACAGAGCTAAAATAGTAGGTGGCACGGTAATATCTGTGGATGTCAATGCTCTGCACGATGTCACCATTTGTTTGGACAACAGTATAAGTATTGAACTGTTTGTAAAGAACGGCTACCACCATTTTGATAATGAACAAGAACAATGGGTATTCTTCAAGCGCAACGACCATTCTTATCCGTTCATTACCGTGTACAATAAATCAGTTGACATTGCGGCAGACTGGTAATTGTACCAGTTAGACCAATTCTTATTTGTCGAACAAGGTTCTAAAATGAGACAAAATTGCCTTACGGCAAATGAAGTGCTTACGCAACGAAGTGTGCCTGACGGCACAATGATGTTGCCCTTCGGGCAAACGGAAAGACACCCGCACCCGATTGTAATTTCAGACTAAATGTGATATAATTATGCGCATAAAAAATATGACGGAATCTTTCAAAATGAAAAAAATAGCAAAACAAGCTTTTGTTTCAACAATTCCCGTAATGACGGGATATCTTGTACTCGGATTTGGATTCGGAATTATTCTTAAAGCAAACGGATACGGAGTGCTTTTTGCACTGGTGATGAGTGCAGTGGTATATGCAGGTTCTATGCAATATGTTGCTGTGGGGCTACTTTCGGGAGGTGCTTCGCTGTTGACTGTTGCTTTTACAACCATAATGGTCAATGCGAGGCATTTGTTTTACGGTATTTCTATGCTTGATAAGTATAAAAATATAGGCAAACGAAAACCGTACCTTATTTTTGCACTCACCGATGAAACGTACTCGCTGTTATGTAATGATACCCCAGAAATATATACAGAAGAACGAAAAAATTATTATTTCTTCGTGTCGCTTTTTGATCATATGTATTGGATTATGGGTTCGGTACTGGGTGCCGTTGTCGGTTCTCTGATAGCATTCAACAGTAAAGGCATTGGGAATGCTTGTTGTTTATTGCCTCAAGGACGTGAATTTCAGTGATACATCGGGATATCTGCCGGCTGTTATTTCAAGTCTTGTAGTAGGTGCGCTTTATATTTGGAAAAGAAATACCTTGATAAGTATAATCTGCGGAACGGTATGTCATATGATATTGTTACAGTTTATATTCTGAATACTTAATAATCATTTACAGTAATTCCCCGGTTGAGCGGGGGATTACTGTTTTTTATCTTTACATTTGTCGTAATTTGTTGTAAAATGTAGAAAATTATATTCTTGTTGTAAAAAAGGGGGGGAGAGCTTTGGTTACCGAAGAAAGAATAAAGGAGCTTGAAGCAATTGACAGAAGACGTGACCTGATTAGTAAAGCGACGGTATGCTTTTTTGTTGTTCTGTCGGTTCTTCTTGTTATATATGCAGTGAGCATTGAAAGAAAAATAACCCGTTTGTCGCAAAGTCCTGCTGTTGTTGTTTATAGGGATGCAACAAGTGAGGAAACGGAAACCGAAGCATCCGTACCTTCAACCGTAACCACAGATTCTGAGGAGAGTGCCGCAGATATGGCAGAAAAGTCTGAAAATCCTGTGGATATCGGAATTGTCGGTGATAATACTGATTTAGGCAATGATGAAGTAGCTGTTCAGGAAAATGTACAGAACAGTCAAATTTATTATGTTACGGCGACCGGTAAAAAGTACCATAAAGCAGGTTGCAGTTATCTTACAAAATCAAAGAGAGAAGTCACATATGACGAAATAATCAGCGGAGGATACAGTGCCTGTTCAAGGTGCTTTAAAGAGTGAGGCACAAAACCTTACTCTTTTTTCTTTGTCTGATTGTATTTTAGAGTTTACTTTGATATAATAATAAATAAGTACATAGTAAAGGTGGTAATTTTTTGCGAGTATTAACTTCTGAACAGATGAAGGCGGTTGAACAGTATACTGCAAAATTCGGACTGTCATATCAGCGTATGATGGAGAATGCAGGTGCCGCCTGCGCGAGAAATATAAGAAACATCCTTGATAGGGATAATATCAAGGGCAGAAAAATAATAGTTGTATGCGGAAAGGGCAATAACGGCGGAGACGGATTTGTAATTGCCCGTAAGTTTGCAGAGAACGGATATAACGTATGTATATTGCTCGCTTCAGGATATCCGGGAAGCGCAGAATCAACCTATATGTATAAGCTTGCTCTTGATTTGTCTATTCCTACAATATGGATGGATGCAGATAAATCCAAGGCTCTTAAGACCATACAGAATGCGGATATTATAGTTGATGCAGTCTTCGGCTTCAGCTTTTACGGAACTCTGAGTGATGAAATGAAATATCTTTTCAGAGAAATGAATGAAGCGAAGGGCGTCAGGTTTTCTGTTGATTTGCCCAGCGGTGTATACTGTGACAGCGGATATTATGCAAAGGGATGCTTCATGGCTGATTATACAATTGCGATTTCATCGCTTAAGCCCGCACATATAATACATCCTGCCTGTGATTACTGCGGAGATATAGTCGTTGCGTCTATCGGAATACCCGAAGAAAGCTACACGATTGTATCTGAATGTGCCTATACCTATGACAGCGCTGAGATAAAGGAGCTCTTTCCCGTTCGTGAGACAACGGCACATAAAGGTGATTTTGGGCACGTACTTTGCATCTGCGGCAGCAAGAATATGCCCGGAGCAGCGGTTATGTGCGCCTCTGCTA
>JAZNFD010000265.1:0-3812 GCA_045588975.1 Acutalibacteraceae bacterium
GACATGGCTACGATCCGACTTGCAAGAACGGGCGGCTACATAGCAGGCAAAAAAGAACTTGTTGAACTCTGTGCATACAGAGCAACGACTCCCGGTCTGGGCAAGGAAGTCGGATGCACTCTCGGTGAAAACAGAAATATGTTCATGGGCATTTTTCATGCTCCTCACGTTGTGGGAGAAGCTCTGAAAGCGGCTGTTTTTGCGGCGGCATTATTTGAAAATCTCGGCTTTAAGGTCACTCCGACGAGTGACGAAAGCCGTCACGATATCATTCAGGCTCTCTGCCTTGAAAACGCAGAAAGACTTGTTGAATTCTGCAGAGGAATCCAGAGCGGTGCTCCCGTTGATTCCTATGTGACACCCGAGCCGTGGGATATGCCCGGCTACGACAGCAAGGTCATTATGGCGGCCGGTGCGTTCATTCTCGGCTCATCAATCGAGCTTTCTGCGGACGCTCCTCTGCGCGAGCCGTTTGCGGTCTGGATGCAGGGCGGAATCAACTTCCATTCGGCAAAAACAGCCATTATGCTTGCTGCCGAGGGCCTTGCCAAGAAGGGACTGATATAATGGAATACAAGGGAATAACACGTGATTCTCTGTTTCTGCTTGCAGACAACCGATTCAGAGATTCAAAGACTTTTTACGAAGAACATAAAGAAGAAATAAAGAACGGTGTTACGGTGCCTATGCGTCAGATTGCGGGCATAATCGGAGAAGAACTGCTTTCGGTTGACCCTCTTATGAATACCATCCCCACAAAGATGGTGTCGAGAGTTCGCAGAGATACGCGCTACACCAAGGATAAAAGCCTTTATCGTGAGAATATATGGATAATGTTCATGCGTCCGAAGCACGATTGGGTCGGATATCCCTGCATGTGGTTTGAAGTCACGCCGAGAGAATACTCAATGGGCGTGGGATTTTACGGAGATGAACCGGGTCTGCTCGAAACGTTCCGCAAAAATCTTCGTGAAAGACCCGATGAATTCAAAGCCGCGGCTGACTCCTGCAAAAAGGCAGGCTCATATTTCTTTAAAAGACAGTACAAACGACCTTTCCCGGGATGTCCCGAAGGTCTCGAAGAATACTACAATGCAAAGGACGTCGGTTTCATCACTTTTTCGGGTGAACTTGACAACCTGAAAGATGATAAAATCATCGAAATAATCAGAGGCACATACCAATTATTTACCCCGATGTACAAATTCCTTCTCAGCGTATCAGATGAATACTTCGCGAAAGGAGAATGATTATGGATTATTCAAAATTCAAGAGCGGAAGTGACATAAGAGGATATGCACTCGGCGACGAAACAAATCCGCTTTATATGAGCGACGAAATGGTTATGCGCTCGGCGGCGGCATTTGCGAAGTGGCTGAAAGCAAAAACCGATAATAATGATATTTTCGTGTCGGTAGGTCACGACAGCCGTCTTTCCGCCGAAAGAATAAAAAGTGCCGTTATCAACGCTCTTACTTCAAACGGAGTAAAAGTTGCCGACTGCTCGCTCGCATCAACACCCGCAATGTTTATGACAACTGTTGAGATGGGTTGCGACGGGGCGATTCAGATTACCGCAAGCCACCACCCCAAGGACAGAAACGGACTCAAATTCTTCACCCGTGAGGGCGGACTTGACGGCTCGGATATCGCCGATATCCTTAAAACGGCAGGCGAAATGCAATCTCCTGTCGGCAATGAAAAAGGCGAATGTGAAAAGTACGATTTTATGGCACGTTATGCGGAGATTCTCAGAAATATGATTATTAACGGCGTTGACGACAAGGCTGACCGTGAGCATCCGCTCAAGGGAATGAAAATTGTTGTTGATGCCGGCAACGGTGTAGGCGGTTTCTACGCAAAAGATGTGCTTGCGCCGCTGGGTGCGGATATCTCGGGAAGCATTTTTCTTGACCCCGACGGCAACTTCCCCAACCACGCTCCGAATCCCGAAAACGCACAGGCAATGGAATGCGTTTCAAAGGCAACGGCAGATGCCGATGCGGATTTCGGCGTTATTTTTGATACGGACGTTGACAGAGCGGCGTGCGTCGGAAAAGGCGGGTTTGAAATCAACCGTAACCGGTTTGTTGCCCTCGCATCAAAAATTGCTCTCTCCTCCTGCCCCGGGGGCACGATTGTTACAGACAGCGTAACCTCCGACGGACTTGCTGAATTCATCGCAGAAAACGGCGGCAGACATCTGCGCTTCAGAAGAGGTTACCGCAATGTTATCAACAAACAGATTGAGCTTTGCGAGAGCGGCATCGCCTGCCCTCTTGCAATGGAAACCTCGGGTCACGCCGCATTTGCGGAAAACTATTTTCTCGATGACGGTGCATACCTCATAACCAAGCTCATCATTGAAGCCGCCGCACTTTCAAAGCAAGGCACAAGCCTTGAAGACCTTATCGGCAAACTTCGCGAAGCAAAAGAGGAAAAGGAGCTCAGATTTAAAATTCTCTGTGACGATTTCCGCCCCGAAGGCGAAAAAATCATTGAGCTTTTTGAAAACGAAGTAAAAAATCACGCAGGCTGGACTGCTTGTGACGACAATCACGAAGGAATCCGAATCAATGCAGATTCTTCGTGCGGAAACGGATGGTTTCTTATCCGTCTGAGTGTTCACGACCCGATTATCGTCCTCAACTCCGAGAGTGATGAAGACGGCGGCATTATGAAGATGTGCAAAGATATTTCCAAGGTTATTTCAGGTGCGGAAAATATTGATAAGCTCGATATTTCGGCACTTGCAGATTATATAAAATAAAGGAGAGGTAAAAATGATTGACAAAATTATCAGCGCATTTTTTGCGGTAGTCACAGCGGTTATGATGCTTTTCTACACCCCGACTCCCGTGGCTCAGGTTAACCCCGAAGTGCTTCCCGAAGCGAAGCTCACGCAGAGCATAACCGTTATGAGCTACAATGTCTACATCAAGGGTACAGGTGAAAAATCGCCCGAAAACAGAACTCCGATTGTTGCAGAAAACATCCGCAAATATGACCCCGATTCATTCGGTCTGCAGGAAGCCGATGAAGGCTGGATGGAAAGACTGCCCGCCCTCATGACCGATTATGCTTACGTCGGCATCGGCAGAAATTCCAATAAAGGCGGCGGCGAAGCAAGCCCCGTTTTCTACAAGAAAGATAAGTATGATTTGCTTGATTCGGGCACGTTCTGGCTTTCAAAAACACCCGAAAAGGCATCAAAAGGTTGGGATGCAATGTTCAAAAGAATTTGCACCTACGCTGTTCTCAAAGATAAGGAAACAGGCTTCACCTATGCGCATTTCAATGCACATTTTGACCACCTCGGAGTTATTGCAAGGCTTGAATCAGTTGCGGTAATCGCAGAAAAGATTGCCGAAATCGCACCCGATATTCCCGTTGTTCTTTCGGGCGACCTCAATGACTACGAGGGTGCGGATATGTATGCAAGAGTGCTTGAAAGCGGACTTAAGGATACAAAGTATCTTGCCAAAAATGCATCGGGCGGCAATGTTACATATCACGGATATTCCGACCTTGTCGAAAAGGATAAGCCCATCGATTTCGTATTCGCAAACGCATTTGTAACCGATGTTGAAAGCTATGCTGTTGTCAGCGAAAAGATCAACGGAATTTACGCTTCTGACCACCACCCTGTTGTTTCAACAATGACTATGATTAACGGATAAGGAGATAAAAAATATGTATTTCAAATTTATGCAGAAGATAGTCGCATTTTTCACAGCGCTTATCGCAACATTCATTCCCGCAAATCCCGTTGAGGGAATCGACCCCACCCTGCCCCTTAAGAATGTCAATCC
>JAZNFD010000266.1:0-2587 GCA_045588975.1 Acutalibacteraceae bacterium
GTGGTCGCTGCCGATTGCAATCATTTCAATGACTCTCCTTTTCTTATTTTCAATTCGCGTTCAGCCTGCGGAAGTCTGAGATAGACAGGCGCAAGCAAAGCGGAATCGGTAAATTGTTCTTTATTATTTTCAGCGGCAAGCGCCGCACCGAATGCTCTTTGATAACGGCGGTTTTCACCCGAAAGATAAATATTCGCAAGCTTATCGCCGAACGATTTCATGCATATTTCGGCTCCGTCACCTGCAAGATAAATCTTTTCGACATATGCCGAAAGCTCTTCGCAAAGCTCATCAATTGAAATTGCTTTATCTTCACAGACACGCTCTACTTTACCCGAGTCACAACGGAAAAGTGCGGTATAAACCTGATTGCATCTTGCATCCATTGCGGCGCAGACAATGCAGCTGTCATCGGCAAAATTATATGCCATTGATTCAAGAGTCGAAACTCCTGCGCAAGGCTTGTTCTCTGCAAGTGCAAGACCTTTGACCGCCGCAACGCCGATTCGGATTCCCGTAAACGAACCGGGACCGACATTGACACAGAAAGCATCAATATCTTTTATATTCATATCTGCCTGAGTGAGGGCATTATCAACCATCGGCATAAGAGTTCTGCTGTGGGTAAGAGATGCGTTGACAAAGCATTCGCTTATCAGCCTGCCGTCCTCACAGACCGCAACGCTTGCGGACTTCGCCGATGAATCAACCGCCAATATTTTCAAGTAAATCAGCTCCGGTAATTTCGATATTTCTTTCGTTAAAATCATCCGTTTTGGTGATGGTTACTCTGATACAGTCTTCGGGAAGAATTGCTTCGATGTTTTCGCTCCATTCAATAATCAGACATCCGCCCGCATCGAGATAATCAAAATATCCCGTTGAATAGAGGTCATCCCAACCCGAAATACGGTACATATCAAAGTGATAAAGAGTTCTTTTATCTCCGCGGTATTCATTGACAAGGGCAAAAGTCGGACTGCTGACATCGCCGTTATAGCCCATTCCCTTTGCAAAGCCTCTTGTGAAAGCGGTTTTGCCTGCTCCGAGGTCGCCGAACATCGCAACAACCGTGCCGTCTTTGACCTTTTCACCGAGAAGAAATCCGATTTTTTCGGTCTCTGTTACATTTTGTGTTTTATAAATCGCCATAATTCACCACCACACGGAATTATATCACAATAAGAAGTGTATTTCAACATTTATATAAATAAAAAATCCCGACCTGGGTCGGGATTTCGGTTTTATTCGGGAAGAGATGCAGCAAGGCCGCAGACTTCTTTATAGAATTTTCTTATTTCAATCGGATTTGTGAATACACCCATATAATCGGTATGGTCAAAGGAATTCATAACGGGCATAACGTTCCAGATACCCTTTCCGATGTTGTTTGCGTCATAATCCTTGTATGCCTCGCCGTCGGGATGGTGAGCGGAATTTGTGCTCACTATTCCGTCATTCACTCTCCAGCTTTCATCAATGGCAATTCCGAAAAGTTCTTCTCTGTCATAACTGCAAATCGGCGGAGATGTAAGCAAAAACAAAGGATTCATCGAGGGTTCGGGATAAAGATTACCCGTAATCGGACCTTCAAAAACACATTCCGATGAATACGAGAAATAATATACATCGTCGAGCATCCTTATTCTTTCGTTTGCCTCAGCCGCACCCTTGACGGTAAGATCATAATATGCGGAATCCTTTGAATTGAGCATCGTTTCAATAAGCTCGGTATCAAAACCACCTTCAAATCCGTCATCAGGATAATCTGTAAGACCGAAATGCTCCATCTGAATATCCCAGATCGGGCGCAGAGGTGTGTTATCAAGAATGCCCCAGATATAATAAAAAGAATGAACCATTATATCTATAATCGGATATCTTTCCTTATCGGCTGCAAGTGAACCGTTATGAGGTGCGGAAAGTGTGGTTATCGAATGAATATACTCCCCTTTGCCGCCTTTGAAGAAGTCCGAAACATCGTTGCCTGCCTTCTTTTCGGCAGGATCGCCGTATTCAAGAATTGAGGCAAAGAGACGGACCGTTACGCCTCCCATACTGTGGCCGACAAGGTTGATTTTGATTATATCGCCGTTTTCATCTCTCTTGCCGAAAGTCGTGCAAAGAGGCTCATCATACGTTCTTCCGAAACGTGAATGACCGTGTTCTTTTGAATGCGCCTCACCGTAGTCAACAGTTGTTCCGGCAAGCTGGGCATAAAGTTCACAAGCTCTGTCCCAAGCAGACGAAGCTCCGCCGACACACGCCGTGTAAACATCATAGCCCTGCTTTTCAAGATATTTCGGAATATTGCCTGACGTTGTTCCCCAATAAGGCATAAACTTATCGATTCCCTGATATTCGCCCCATCCCATAAGTCCGTGGACGAAAACAAAAGGATAATCGTTACCTTTTTCTTCCATTGCAAAAGCTGACATTGAAAAAGCGGATAATCCCATAATTATACAAAGAGCAATTGCAATAACTTTTTTTAACATATTAAACGCCTCCTTTATTTAAAAATAGCATATTATTTATGTTTTTGTCAATTTTTCATAATAGTCAAAAATAAAAAAGTGTCCGATTT
>JAZNFD010000267.1:0-4520 GCA_045588975.1 Acutalibacteraceae bacterium
GGCGGATAAACAAAAGAATAAACGGTATCGGAAGAATATTGCCGATATAGCAGATAACAAAAGCTCTCAGAAGTTCAACGTCAAGAAGCTTTGCCGCAATCATTCCGCCCCTGAGTTCAAGAATCGGAAACATCGAGATAAGGAAAATAATCAGTTCTTCCGGAATAGTGCCCTGAAATAGGCTGACAAGATAATCAGCTATAGTTTCAGTCATTTCTTAATCCTCTCTTTATTCAATAATATTCTGTTCTACCAAAAAATCATGCGCACTCTGAAGAATATTTCTGTCGTTGATGAACCTGAGCGTATCCATAGCTTTTTCAAAGTTCAGCCATACATAATCTTCAATCTCTTCACGCTGGATGGTTGTCTGGGTATCTTTTGTTTTGGCAAGGAAAATCGTAACGGATTTTTCGACCCTGCCCTGAATTGTGTACTCGGATTTCGAAGCAAACTGGGGAAGAATCTGAATATGAATTCCTGTTTCTTCAAGGACTTCTCTCATAGCAGTCTGCTCGTGGGTTTCGCCTTTTTCGATATGCCCTTTGGGGAATCCCCAATGGGTGCTGCGGCGGTTTTTGATGAGCAGATAACGGACTTCGTCATTGATTATTCTGTAAACAACCGCACCGCACGAACGCTCATAAAGACATTCGAGCTTATATTCTCTTCCTTTTTCCGCAAAAGCAATGGCATCCTCAATCTGATAAGAAATGAATCTCATGCTCTTAGGTGCAACAACATAAACCGTGGGGCTTCCGTCGCTTCTTTTGATTGCGGCGATAACTCTTCCGTCAAAAGTTCTCACGGGATGATTGATTCCCATAATATAAGCACCGTGAGATATGTTGTCGTAACGTTTTTTTCCTTCGATTGCACCGAAGTTAAGCTGATAAACAAAACCGAATTGCCTGTTTACGGAGCGGATAGGGTTTGTTACCCTTACTCTGACATATTTGCCGAGCATAAAACCACACCTTTCGAAAGGTCATTATGACCCAAGATAAATACTGATTTATTATACTAAATAACAAAACACAAAACAATAGTTTTGATAAAAATTCTTGTTTTTTTCAAGTTTTGTGACTGCGAAGCACAGACTCACATAAATTTTTATTGAAAATTTACAAATCAGATACACCACAAATCTCACGCAACACTTGATTTATATATATATTGTGTGTTAATATATAATTGTATATTTTGTTTTGGAAGCGGTGAAAAAATGAAACGAATATTAATAGCCGACGACGAAGCTCTCATCCGAAGACTCGTTTGTGACTTTCTGAAAAACGCAGGCTACGAAACCATCGAAGCGGTTGACGGCAAGGACGCAATCGAAAAATTCTATTCCGTAGGAAGCATAAGCCTTGTTATCTGCGATATTATGATGCCCGAAATCGACGGCTGGGAGGTTTGCAGAAAAATAAGAGAAACCAGCTCTGTGCCCATTCTTGTTCTCACCGCAAGAAGCCAGGAATTTGATGAGCTCATGTCTTTTGAAAACGGTGCGGACGACTATGTCACAAAGCCTTTCAGTCCCGTTGTTCTTGTCAAGCGTGTCGAAGCACTTCTCAAACGCTCACAAGGAAAAAACGAGAGCAATTCGGATGATATAATATCAATCAACGGTCTTGTTATCGACATTCCCGCTCATAAAGTTACGCTTGAAGGCAAGGCTGTTGAGCTGACAATAAAGGAGCATAATATTCTCGTTAAGCTCGCATCAAATCCCGAAAGAATCTATTCAAGAGAACAGCTTCTTGACAGTATCTGGGGCGTTGATTTTGTCGGCGATTCAAGAACCGTCGATTCCCATGTTGCAAGGCTCAGAACCAAGCTCGGCGTCTGGGGTGAAAAACATCTCAGAACGGTTTACGGCGTCGGATACAAAATTGAGGTGGCCGAATCTTGAAACGTTTATTTGCAAAATTACGCCTCAGCCGCATCAGAATAAAGCTTTTTGCAATTATTTCCGTTGTTCTGACTGTTTTGCTGACGATAATAACCGTGTTCAGCACACCCGTGCTTTTCAGGGCGTTTTCTTTCAAAACATACAGAGACTTCGTTGATGTTGCAAACAGCATCGACTCTCTTGTGCCCGACTCGGCAAGCTATTATTTTGACCTGCATTCAATCGCAGTCAACAACAATATTTCATTTGAGATAACAGATACCGCGGGCACTCTCGTTTACACCTCAGCAACAAGCTCCGCTCACGGAAGTGACCACTTCATTTCATCGGGAATGTCAAGCTCCGAATATTCGGGTATGCACCCTTCCGAAAACAGAAGCAGCTTCCCCGATTTTGAAAACTTCGAAATTATGCGGAGAGACGCTTCAAATGCGGAATATTTCGTTTACACCCACAAATTAAAAACCTCGGAAACACTTCACATATACTCGGAGGTTGCCGACGTTGAAACAACCGTCAGCGTTTCGGGAAGTGTTTACTCTTTTATGAGCATAACGATGATTATGATTATGTCGGTCATTTTCTATCTGATCATCGCAAAATTCACGAAACCTCTCGTTAAAATGAACGAAATCACCAAAGACATGGCGGCTCTGAATTTTGAGCGCAAATGTGAAGATTACGGCAACGATGAAATCGGAGAGCTGGGCAACAGCATAAACATACTCTCAACCACGCTTGATGCAACACTCGTTGACCTTAAAGACAAAAATGAACAGCTCGAAAGAGATATCGAACGCCGCCACGCACTCGACAATGCAAGAAGTTCATTCATCAGCAACGTTTCGCATGAGCTGAAAACCCCCATCGCAATCATTTCGGGTTATGCGGAAGGCCTCTGCGAGGGAATCAGCGACGATCCCTCGGTCATCAAAGAATACTGCCAGATCATCAATGACGAAAGCAAAAAAATGAATTCTCTTGTTGTTGAGCTTCTCGAACTTTCCAAGCTTGAAAACAAGGTTCAGCCTTTCACTCCGGATTTTTTCGATCTTGGTGCCTGCGTCAACTCGCTGTTAAACCATCTTTCGCTTCAGCTTGAGCAAAAGGGTATCACCCTTATCAACAAAATCCCATCTCCCCTCGTCTGCTATGCGCAGGAAGATAAAATCGAAATTGTTCTGAGGAACTATATTATCAACGCAATTTCACACTGCGAGGGTGAAAGAATAATCAGACTTGATTACACCGACAAAGGCAATTTATTTGAAATCAGTGTATTCAACACAGGCAAAAACATAGATAAGCACGACCTTCCCGAACTTTGGGACAGCTTTTACCGTGCTGATAAGGCACACGGAAGAAGCGAAAACCGTTTCGGTCTCGGTTTATCAATCGTTAAAAGCATTATGTCTAATCACAATTGTAAATACGGCGTCAGCAACACCCGAAACGGCGTTGTTTTCACTTTTGAACTTTCAAAGGACTCAAGATATTATGATATCAAAAAATAAAAATTCATCAGTTGCTTGCAGAATAATTTCAGTCATCCTGTGCATTTGTATGTGCGTCGGTTTTTTATCTTCGTGTTCAAAAAACGAGCAAAGCGGTGTCAAAACCGTAAAATCCGTCTCCACACGTAACACAATAACGTCTCATTCGGACGACCCGTCAATCCATTATTCACAAAGCAGCCAATCCTTCGGCACAAAAGTCGCATCTTCAGGTCTTATAGAGCTTTATGTAGACCCCGAAACACAGACTTTCTGTGTTTTTGAAACATCCAAAGGTCAGCTCTGGAGTGCTCTTCCCCTTCTCGACGGAGTGGCTTCGGGCGAAGACCTCGTAAGCAGTGCAAGTATGGTTTCGCTGGAAATTATCGGCGGCACGGACGTTTATCATCTGAATTCGCAGGATAATTCCGTCGCTTACCAAAAAGCATCGCACACTGTTATCAACAACGGTGTTGTTTTCAGCTTCGATATATTTCCCGATGAAAAAACCGCACAAAAAACTTCTTATGACAAATCCGACATCGGCTTCCGCATAATTCTCACCGTCACACTTGTCGACGGCAGTATGCTTGTTTCGTGTGCGCACAGCAACCTCACGGGCAACCCCGATGCATATATCGAAAACATCGGCATTCTTGATTATTTCGGGGCTTACAACGATTCACACGAAAACGATTTTCTTCTTGTCCCCGACGGATGCGGCGCAATCATCAAAACAGCAATCTACGACGAATCTTTCGAATACCTTTCTTTTGCCGTCTACGGCAACGACCCTTCCGCAGATTCCGAAGTTTCGGGCAACGCAATCATTCCCGCTTTCGGTATCAAGCACGGCGATTCCGCATTTGTTTCTCTGATTCAGAACGGCGATGCCGTTGCAACAATCAACGCCCGAAAAGCGAAAACTCTCAGCGAATATAACAGAGTTTATCCCAGCTTCAAAGTCACACCCGTGCTTTACGAAGATGAAACTTTATATATTTCAAAATCACCGAGTGTTTCGGAAATATCGCTTTGCTACCGCATCCTATCGGGCAACACGGCACCCCACACGGGATCCCTATCCGCCTGCCGCGAACAGCTTATCAGAA
>JAZNFD010000268.1:0-4291 GCA_045588975.1 Acutalibacteraceae bacterium
AACAAAGGGCTTTGTTAATGCTCAGGTGACATCGGGCGGAATAAAAACAGATGAAATATGCCCCGAAACGATGCAGTCCAAAAAATGTAAGGGACTGTATTTTGCAGGTGAAATAATTGATGTCGACGGCGGTTGCGGCGGCTTCAATCTTCAATGGGCGTGGGCAACGGGAATGCTTGCAGGTGAACTCAGAGATTAATTTTGTGAGGACTTAAGAATGATAAAAATCAATGAAATAAAACTTCCGCTTGACAGCGATGAATCCGCACTCAGAAGAGCGGCGGCAAAAGCACTCAGATGCAAAGAGGAAAAAATTACATCTTTGCAAATCACGAAGAAAGCAGTTGATTCAAGAAAAAAAGACAACATTTTCTTTGTATATAATGTCAGCGTTGAAGTTGATTCGGATGAAAATGCCGTGGTTGCCCACGCAAAAAATCCGAAGGTTGAAACGGGTGTTGATTATAAATACGAAATGCCCGGAATCAGAAGAACAAGCACGCTCCGACCTGTTATTGCGGGATTCGGTCCAGCAGGTTTTTTCTGTGCACTTATCCTTGCGAGGGCGGGGCTGAAACCTCTTGTCATTGAAAGAGGTGCGGATGTTGACACAAGAACAAAAGACGTAAACGGTTTCTGGATAACCCGAAAACTCAATCCCGAAAGTAACGTTCAGTTCGGTGAAGGCGGTGCGGGAACTTTTTCCGACGGCAAGCTGACCACGGGTATCAAAGACCCGCTTTGCCGAAAGGTGGTTGAGGAACTTGTGATTCACGGTGCACCCGAAGAAATCGCTTATTCGTCAACTCCTCATATCGGCACGGACAGACTTGGTGCGGTTGTCAAGGCATTCAGAGAAGAAATCATTTCGCTCGGAGGCGAAGTGCGATTCGGATGGAAACTGACAGATATTATTATTGCTAACGGCGTTGTTCAGGGCATAAGCTGCAAAAGACCCGACGGCGGCGAAGAGGATATCGAAACCGACACCCTTATGCTTTGCATCGGTCATTCGGCGAGAGATACCGTTGAAATGCTTTACAGAAAAGGAATAAAAATAATGCAGAAGCCGTTCTCCGTGGGTGTCCGTATCGAGCATCCGAGAGAGATGATCGACAGAGCGCAGTACGGCTCTTTTGCAGGACATCCTGCACTCGGAGCGGCTAACTATAAGCTTGCCTGCCATCCCGAACACGGCAGAGGTGCCTATACTTTCTGTATGTGCCCCGGCGGTACTGTTGTTGCCGCGGCGTCGGAGGAAGGTCACGTTGTTGTCAACGGCATGAGTGAATATGCCCGTGACGGTGAAAATTCGAATGCCGCTTTGCTTGTGGGAATTGAACCCGAGCATTTCGGAAGCGATCATCCTCTTGCGGGCATCGAGCTTCAGAGAAAAATCGAAAAGACGGCTTTTGAGCTTGGCGGGGGCGACTACAGCGCACCTTGCCAGACCATCGGAGATTTCCTTAACAATACTCCGTCAACAAAGCTTTCTTATTTAAAACCGACCTGCGCAACGGGTGTAACCCCCGGTGATATCCGAAAAGTGTTGCCTGAAAAGGTGACGGATATCATGGCTCAGGCGATTGTCAAAATGGACAGAAGTCTCAACGGATTCGCGCTCCCTGACGGTGTGCTGACCGCTCCCGAAACCCGTTCATCCGCTCCCGTAAGAATCCTGCGTGACGACCTTTATCAGGCGAATATCAGGGGGCTTTATCCTTGCGGTGAAGGTGCGGGTTATGCAGGCGGAATTGTATCTGCCGCCGTTGACGGCATAAGATGTGCCCACGCAGTTCTGATTGACGAAAGTGACGAATGGTGATATGGAAACAAAGCTTGAGAAACTGACCGATTTACAGCTTGCAAAGCGTATGTCGGATTACATTGCAACCTTGCAGAGCATAGCTGTCAGAGCAGAATATTATTCTCTGGGTCAATGTCCCGAAAAAGAACGCAGAGAGCTGAATGCTGATTTTGTCAGAGTGAGAGACGGCATCCGCGAAGATGCCGGATATCTCAACTATAACAGAGATAAAAAAGGCAGTAAGCTTTTGTGGGATAAATATTTCCCGTCGGTGAGTGAGGCTTCGGCGTGGGGATTGTATGCAGACCCCGAGGGAGATTTTAATAAGGAATATTTTGACAGTATAGCTTCGGCAGAGGAAAAACTGACGAAATATTATTCCTTCGATTATTGGCAGATAATAGCAGAATTATAAAATTATGTGGCGGCTCGACCTGAGCCGTCATTATTTTTTTATCTGTTTCATATACTTAAACCGAAAACTTTTTTCGGGGGAATTTAAATGAACGATTTTGAATATCCGTCGCAGCGCACGGAGAGGGATGAATACAGAGGCAGATTCAAATTTACCGATGAGGATACGCCGAAAAGAAAATCTTCGCGCAAATCCGTGCCGAAAACAAAAACCGATTATCTTGTGCGGCTTATTCTTCTGCAATGTGTATTGTCGGTTATGATTGTTTCGGTTGTTTTTCTTGTTTCAAAAGTCAGTCCGTCTGCCTATGCCTCGATCCGTGAGGATTATCTGAAAATAATGCAAAAGGATATGTCGGCGGGTGAGATGCTTGAGCAGCTTAAGGATACGGCGGAATATGTATTCAGGCCTTCGGAGTCATATGAGCCTGCGTTTTCGGGGAATGTTATGACGGAATCATCGGCAAAAAAAATAACGGTCAGTTCATTTGAGGTGACAAGTGATGAAACGGGCGAAAACGTTGCAGTCGGCGAGATAATCGATGGCTCAGGCGGGGGAGATATAGAAAGCAGGGAGGCGGTAAAAGGCACTTCGTTTGCGCCCTATTATGTCAGCGTTGACCCCGTTATGCCCGTGAAAGATGCAAGAATCACTTCACGCTTCGGCTACAGAACAAATCCCGTTTCGGGCAATTACGGTTTTCACACGGGGCTTGATCTTGCCGCAGAGGAGGGTGCGCCGATATCCGCAACTTTTTACGGACGTGTTGCAGAAACGGGTGAAAGCGATGTGTGGGGTAAATATGTGCTGATGGAGCATTCCGACGGCTTTGAAACCTATTACTGCCATCTTTCTGAAATTTATGCTGAAGAAAATGCCGTTATCCGTCAGGGAGAAACAATAGGACTTGTCGGCTCTACGGGATGGTCAACGGGTCCTCACCTGCATTTTGAAATAAGGATAAACGGAGTAAGGGTTGACCCTGAAAAGCTTCTCTATCCTAAAAATGCCGATGAAGCTTAATCTTGGTAAAACTGCGCTGAAAATTAATGTTTCCTTTGCGGCGGTCATCACTTTGATGCTGATTCTTGATGCAAGCGGAATGTGCGCTGTTGCTCTTTTCTGCTGTGTTATTCATGAGGTCGGGCATATAATCTGTCTTGCTGTTCTCGGAGAAAAACCCGAATCGGTTGAATTCTCTTTTTACGGAATAAAGCTTGAACGGAGCAGACATTCATCTCTGTCGGCGGCGGAGGAAATGGCGGTTTATGCGGCGGGTCCCGTTATGAACTTTGTTCTTTCTGCATTTATGCTTCCGTTTGCATCGGGTCATACGGGAGTAAAAACTGCGGCGGCAATCAGTTTTTGCGTGGGGATTTTTAATCTCCTGCCGTGCCGGCCTCTTGACGGAGGTAACATACTTTCAAGTTTTTTTGCTTATATAACCGACGGGGAAAAAGCAGAAAAAATCTGTTTTTGCATTTCGTGTTTTGTGGTTGTTCCGCTGGCGGTTACGGGGATCGTGATGATTTTTGCAAACGGCAACTTCACCCTCGCCGCAGTGGCGGCATATCTTGCGTGGGCGGTTTTTAAGATGAAGTAGGTTTGCTCTTCTCTACCGCCCGCGTTATTGATTTTTTAACAATTATGTGATATCATAATCTATATATGATTTTTGAACAGGAGAAAGTCTATGTATCCCAAGGAACTTGAAAGATTTCTGCTCAAGGTGCAGAAGCCGGGCAGATATACGGGCGGCGAGCTTAACAGCGTAGTCAAGGATAAAAATTCGGTTGATATCCGCTATGCGTTCTGCTTTCCCGATACCTATGAAATCGGTATGTCCCATCTAGGAATGAAGATTCTCTATTCCCTCGTCAACGCAAGAGAAGATGCGTGGTGCGAGCGTGTTTTCGCGCCCTGGACCGATATGGAGGAAGTCTTGCGTGAAAATAATATTCCTCTCTACGGTCTTGAAAGCGGCGATGCCATAAAGGATTTTGACTTTATCGGCTTTACCATGCAGTACGAAATGAGCTATTCCAACGTGCTGAATATGCTGGAGCTGG
>JAZNFD010000269.1:0-3273 GCA_045588975.1 Acutalibacteraceae bacterium
TCAACTCCGGCATCTATACCGTCGGTGTTCTGACCCAGTATCAGCCGCTTGAGCTCAACGACTATATCGGCAACGGTCAGCCCTGGGATCTTGACCGTGCCAACGGCGGCGTACATATTCTTTCTCCCTATCAGCAGATTAAGGGTACGGAATGGTATAAAGGTACAGCAAACGCAATCTATCAGAATATCAACTTCATTGAAAGATATGACCCCGAATATGTTCTTATTCTTTCGGGCGACCATATTTATAAGATGGACTATTCTAAGATGCTTGATTTCCACAAGGAAAAGAATGCTGACTGCACAATTGCAATGCTCGAAGTTTCCTGGGAAGAAGCAAGCCGTTTCGGTCTTATGATTGTCAATGAAGACGGCTCAATCAGCGAATTCGAAGAGAAGCCGAAGAATCCCAGAAGCAACAAGGCTTCAATGGGTGTTTATATCTTCAACTGGAAGAAACTCAGAAAATATCTTATTGAGGACGAGGCAAAGGAAGGCTCGGGCAACGACTTCGGTCACGACGTTATTCCCGCAATGCATTCGGCAGGCGAGAGAATGTTCGCATATCAGTTTGACGGCTATTGGAAAGACGTCGGAACAATCAGCAGCCTCTGGGATGCAAACCTTGACCTTCTCAATCCCAAGGTTGACCTTGACCTCAACGATGACAGCTGGAGAATCTATTCGCGTTCACCCGCAGCACCGCCTCACTATATCGGCACGGATGCTGTTGTTGAAAATTCAATGATAACCGAAGGCTGTGAAATCAACGGCAAGATAGATTTCTCCGTTCTCTTTGCAAACGTTACCGTTGAAGAGGGCGCAGAGGTGAAATATTCAATCGTAATGCCCGGTACCGTAATCAAGAAGGGTGCGGTTGTTCAGTATTCGATAGTTGCTGAAAACGCCGTCATCGAAGAGGGTGCGGTAGTCGGCGAAAGCCCCGAAAATATGAAGAACATCGAGGACTGGGGCGTAGCCGTTATCGGCAACGGTGTTAAAATCGGCAAGGGCGCAAAGATTGCTCCCGACACAATGACAGATAGCGATGTAGGAGGTGCTGAATAATGTCTGCAAAAAAAGTTCTCGGCATTATCTTTTCGAATGCCTACGATGAAGCCATTCCTCAGCTTACCGCTTTAAGAACAATGGGTTCAATTCCCTTTGCGGCACGTTACCGTCTGATAGACTTCCATCTTTCCAATATGGTTAACTCGGGAATTCCTCAGGTCGGTGTTATCACAAAGAGCAATTACCGCTCACTTATGGACCATATCGGTACAGGCAAGCCCTGGGACCTTTCAAGAAAAAGAGAGGGCATGACCCTTCTTCCGCCCTATGACACTCCCGGTGCGGGCATAACCATCGGCAAGGCTGACGCTCTTTACGGCTGCATCGACTACATAAGCGATTCGCAGAAAGATCACGTGCTCCTTACCGACTGCAATGTTATCTGCAGCATGGATTATGACAAGCTCATCAAGGCTCATATTGCAAAAGATGCGGATATCACAATCGCTTATGCAAACGGCGAGCCTCCCGTAATCAGCGACGGCACAGAGCTTATTATGGACGGCGACGGCAGAGTCAGCGCAACCCGCCTTATCGATTGCTACAGCGGAAGCACCGGCTATTCGCTGAAAGTTATGATTATCAGAAGAACTCTTCTTGAAAGGCTTCTCCATGAAGCTCACAGTGCAAAGATTGTTGACATCGAAACAATGATTTCAAAGAACATTCAGCACTTGAGAGTTTACGGCTTTGAGGAGAAAGGTTTTGTCAGAGTTCTCAGCTCACTCCAGAGCTACTATGATATCAGCCTTGAGCTTCTTAAGCTCGAAAACAGAAAAGAACTCTTCTCTGCGGACAGACCTGTTTACACGAAGGTCAGAGACCAGGTTCCCGCAGTTTACGGCATCGGCGCAAACGTAAAGAATTCTCTTATTGCTGACGGATGCCATATTTACGGCGAAGTTGAAAACTGCATCCTTTTCAGAGGTGTAACGGTTGAAAAAGGCGCAAAAATCAAGAACTCAATCATTATGCAGGATACCTTCGTCGGCGAAAACTCCAATCTTAACTGTGTAATCACCGACAAATCAGTTGTTGTTAAACCCAACAAAACACTTTCCGGTGATTCAAGCTACCCTGTCTACATCGGAAAGGGAATTGTTATCTGAGAAAGCGTGAAAACCAATGTCCGGTAAAAATATTTTAACAGGTGTTGTTTGTGCGTTGGCACTGATTCTTGTTGTTATCGTTATACTCGTCAAAACAGGAGTTTTTGACGAGCCGGAAAAAACAACAACCACCGTGGTTGAAACCATTATGGAAACCAAGATTGTTGTTGAAAGCGAAACAAATGAAGAAGGCAGCATTGAATATGTGACGGCTCTGCACTATTATCCGAAGCCCAAGTATTCATCAAACCACACCTATCCCACAACAAAAAAGAAAACAACCGCTCCGGAGACAACAACCGTGCCTATGCTTGAGATGACGGAATTTGTACCGATTACGGATGAAAACGGCATTCCGCAGTTTGATGCAAACGGAGTTCCGCTCACCGAGCTTCTGACCTACACCGTTCCTGCAGACAGCACAACAACCACCGAGCCCACAACGGAATTTGTTCCGAGGACGGAGAGCGTTGTTGTCACCAACAGATGGGGCAAGGAAGAGAAGGATGAAAACGGCAATCCCTTGACTGAGATTGTTACCCTTGATGCTCCGCCCACCACTCTTCCCGATCTCTGGAGCGAAAATCTTCAGAGTGGCACTACAAACGGTGACGGCAAGGGTGACAAGGTTAATCTCAAGAGAGACGATGCTCTTGCTCAGGCGGTTGTTGACCAGATTAACAGAGACCGTGAAGCCGAAGGTCTTGCTCCTCTGGAGCATACGCCGGGTCTCAAGGCGAGCGCCAGAACAAACAGTATGGCACTTGCTCTTCCCGATATCTATGGCGATCCTTCCGATGCTTACAGCCTCGTCACAACCTATGGCGGCAATCCGATTTACCAGACCGTCAAGGCGGCTAATAAAGAAAAGGCAATGAGTGCGGACACAACCAAGATAGGTATCGGTGTTGTTGTTTACGAAGGTCAGTATTATACAACGGTTATCTTTGAATAAGAAAGGAGATAATAATGAAAGTTCTTTACGTTGCAAGCGAAGCTCTTCCTTTTGCGGCGAGCGGAGGTCTTGCCGATGTTGCAGGTTCCCTTCCTCAGGCGCTCAGAAGACGCAAGATTGCCGCAAGAGTCGTTAT
>JAZNFD010000270.1:0-11984 GCA_045588975.1 Acutalibacteraceae bacterium
CTGATGTTGCAAATCTGCCGCCTTCCAGCTGAACCATAGGTCTGATTTCGGGAGGAATAACGGGGATAACATCAAGAATCATCCATTCGGGTCTGTTTCCGGACTGTCTGAATGCTTCTACAACTTCAAGACGCTTGAGAGCCTTTGCTTTCTTCTGACCCGATGCGGATTCCATTTCTTCTTTGAGTTCTTTTGAGAGAGCGTCGAGATCGATTTCAGCAAGAAGCTCTTTGATCGCCTCGGCACCCATACCTGCCTTGAAATCATCCTCGTAACGGAGTCTGTACTCTTCGTAATCCTTCTCGTCAAGAGTCTGATACTTTTCAAGCGGTGTGTCGCCCGGATCGATAACAATGTGCTTTGCAAAATAAAGAACTTTTTCAAGATCTTTGGGTGAAATATCAAGAATAAGACCCATTCTTGAGGGGATACCCTTGAAATACCAGATATGTGAAACGGGGGTTGCAAGCTCGATATGGCCCATTCTTTCGCGACGAACCTTCGCTCTTGTTATTTCAACGCCGCAACGTTCACAAATTTTGCCCTTATAACGGATTCTTTTATACTTTCCGCAATGGCACTCCCAGTCCTTCTGTGGTCCGAAAATCTTCTCGCAGAAAAGACCGTCCTTTTCAGGCTTGAGAGTTCTGTAATTTATTGTTTCGGGTTTTGTTACCTCGCCGTATGACCATTCTCTGATCTGTTCGGGAGATGCAAGTCCGATTTTTATGGATTCAAAATTAAGGTTGCTGTTGGATTCAATATTTTCCATTAAGCGATGCCCCTTCCGTTAATTGCATTATGGAATCGGCGATTATTAATAATCGCCATCCGATGTTCCATCGTCCTGATCATCGTTTTCGCTGACTACACTATATCCGCTGCTTCCTTCAACGTCATTGACCATTTGGAACACCTTGTCATCGGAAACAAAGCCGACATCGTCGTTATCAAACGACTGGTGCAGATCGATTTCTTCGTTGTTTTCGTCGAGAACTCTGACATCAAGAGCAAGCGCCTGAAGTTCCTTGACAAGAACCTTGAACGATTCGGGAACGCCGGGAGTGGGAACATTATTACCCTTGACGATGGCTTCATATGTCTTGACTCTGCCCACAACGTCGTCAGACTTGACTGTGAGGATTTCCTGAAGAGTGTAAGCTGCGCCGTAAGCTTCGAGTGCCCATACTTCCATTTCACCGAAACGCTGACCGCCGAATTGAGCTTTACCGCCCAGAGGCTGCTGAGTAACGAGTGAGTAGGGACCTGTTGAACGGGCATGAATCTTATCGTCAACCAGATGATGAAGCTTGAGATAATACATAACACCGACTGTTACGGGGTTATCAAACTGTCTGCCTGTACGGCCGTCGGTGAGAATTGACTTACAGTCAAGGCGGAGCTGAGGAACGCTTGAGGGATCAAATTCAATGCCCTTTGCAGCAGCTTCTTTCTCTGCCTTTTCCATTGCAACACGGTTTGCTTCTTTGAAAGCTTCGGTGATATCTTCTTCATGAGCGCCGTCAAAAACAGGAGTCATAACGTTGATGCCGAGATTTCTCGCAGCAAAGCCGAGGTGAACCTCGAGAACCTGACCGATATTCATTCGGGAAGGAACACCGAGGGGGTTAAGAACGATATCAAGAGGAGTACCGTCGGGAAGGAAGGGCATATCTTCCTGAGGAAGAATTCTCGAAACAACACCCTTGTTACCGTGACGGCCGGCCATCTTGTCGCCGACTGAAAGCTTACGCTTCTGAGCAATGTAACAACGGACTACCTTGTTAACGCCGGGTGAAAGCTCATCACTGTTTTCTCTTGTGAAAACTTCAACATTAACAACGATGCCGTATTCGCCGTGGGGAACTTTGAGAGAGGTATCTGTGACTTCCTTGGCCTTTGCGCCAAAGATTGCGCGAAGAAGTCTTTCTTCAGCGGTAAGCTCGGTTTCGCCCTTGGGAGTTACCTTGCCTACAAGGATGTCGCCCGAGTGAACCTCTGCGCCGATTCTGATAATTCCGTGCTCGTCAAGGTTGCCGAGTGCATCCTCGCCGACATTGGGAATGTCTCTTGTGATTTCTTCGGGACCAAGCTTTGTATCTCTTGCTTCGGTCTCGTATTCTTCAATGTGAACAGATGTGTAAACATCGTCACGGACAAGTTTTTCGTTGATAAGAACAGCGTCTTCGTAGTTATAGCCTTCCCATGTCATGAAGCCTACGAGAGCGTTCTTGCCGAGACTGATTTCGCCGTGATCGGTTGCGGGACCGTCAGCAATAACTTCTCCCTTTTCAACTTTCTGACCTGCTTTAACGATAGGACGCTGATTGATGCAGGTGCCCTGGTTGGAACGAAGGAACTTGATAAGTTCATAGTAATCACTTGTTCCGTCATCATTCTTGATGATAACGCTGTCTGCGCTGACCTTGACAACGGTACCCGGCTTCTTCGCAAGGACTGTTACGCCCGAGTCGACTGCAGCCTTGTATTCCATACCTGTACCGACAATGGGAGCGCAGGTCTTGAGCAGAGGAACTGCCTGACGCTGCATGTTTGAACCCATGAGAGCGCGGTTTGCGTCGTCGTTCTCGAGGAAAGGAATCATTGCGGTAGCAACAGAAACAACCATCTTGGGAGAGATGTCCATATAATCGACTCTTGAACGGTCAATTTCAATGAATTCGTCTCTGTGTCTTGCTGTAATCTTCTGTCTTACGAAGCAATTGTTTTCATCAAGAGCTTCGTTTGCCTGAGCGACGATGTAATCGTCCTCGGTGTCGGCAGTCATATATTCAACTTCATCAAGGACTCTGCCGGTTTCCTTGTCAATCTTTCTGTAAGGAGTTTCGATGAAGCCGTATTCGTTGATTCTTGCGAAAGTTGCAAGATAGGATATAAGACCGATGTTGGGACCTTCGGGAGTTTCGATGGGACACATTCTGCCGTAGTGAGAATAGTGAACGTCACGAACTTCGAAACCTGCTCTGTCTCGTGAAAGACCGCCGGGGCCGAGAGCCGAAAGACGGCGCCTATGAGTAAGCTCTGCAAGAGGGTTGGTCTGATCCATGAACTGCGAAAGCGGTGAAGAACCGAAGAACTCTCTGATTGCAAGAGTAACAGGGCGGGTGTTGATAAGATTCTGCGGAGTAATCTTATCTTCTTCTTCCTGAGTCTGGATAGCCATTCTCTCGCGTACGGCTTTTTCCATTCTTGCAAGACCGATTCTGAACTGGTTCTGAAGAAGTTCACCGACGCAGCGGATTCTTCTGTTGCCGAGATGGTCTATATCGTCGATATTGCCGACACGCTTGGTCAGGCAGTTGACATAGTTGATGGATGCGAAGATATCATCAACAATAATGTGCTTGGGAATAAGTTCGTCGCAACGCTTTTCCATTTCGGAAAGAAGTGCCTTTTTATCATCGCCGCACTTCTCGATAACTTCGTGAAGAACGGAGTAGCGTACCTTTTCGTTGATGCCGATTGCTTCAAGCTCTTCCTTGGAGAATTCAACGGGAAGAACAGCATCAGCATAAACCATGCCGTTAGAGATGACGAACAGCTCGCTGCCGTCCTCGCAGGCAACAACGACCTTCATAACACCTGCGTTCTCTATTTCGAGAGCTTTCTGCTTGGTCAGGATTTCACCGGGTTCTGCAAGAAGCTCACCTGTGTATTCGGAAATAACGGGCTGAGCAACTGTGCATCCGGGAAGCCTGTTGAGCATTGAAAGCTTTTTATTATATTTATAACGTCCCACTCTGGAAATATCATATCTGTGCGGATCAAAGAAAAGTGTGTCGATATGCTGCTGTGCGGATTCAAGAGTAACGACTTCACCGGGACGAAGCTTCTTGAATACTTCCATAAGAGCTTCTTCGGTGTTTCTGGTTTCATCCTTCTCGAGTGTTGCTTCAAGCTTGTTGTCTTCGCCGAAGAACGCACGGATATCGTCATTGCTGCTCAGACCGAGTGCACGGATGAAAGCAGTGATGTAAATCTTTTTGTTTTTGTCGATACGAACGTAGAAAATATCGTTTGCATCAGTTTCGTATTCAAGCCATGCACCTCTGTTGGGGTTGATTGTGCTGGTGTAAAGCTCGATACCGGTTTTATCGTGAGTCATGCCGTAGTAAACACCGGGTGAACGAACGAGCTGAGAAACAATAACTCTCTCTGCGCCGTTGATAACAAAGGTGCCGCTTTCGGTCATAAGAGGGAATTCACCCATAAAGACTTCGGAATCTTTGATAGTACCTGTCACTTTGTTCTCAAGACGGGCAACCACTTTCATGGGAACTGCGTAGGTTGCATCGCGCTCCTTGCATTCACGAACCGAGTACTTCGGCTTATCGTCCATTTTGTAATCGACAAAGCTGAGCACCAGATTTCCTGTGTAATCCGAGATATCCGCCGAATCACGGAAAACTTCTTTAAGGCCTGTTTCGAGGAACCATTGGTATGATGCCTTCTGGATCTCAATGAGGTTGGGCATATCCATAACCTCTTTGATTTTTCCGAAGCTCATTCTTTCGCAGCTTCCTCTTTTAACGGGATTCATTTTCAGCATTAGGCTAAATCACTCCGTTTCTTTAAATCTTCCATTTCCATGTGGAATGCCGAAATTTGTTGCGGAAATACACTCATAAATATGCTTTATTACGCGTAATAAAGAGCAAATTATAGGGTATTAATTTCCATTTTACAATTGCAATGTAGCATTATAAACTAAAATAAATTTTTTGTCAACGATTTTGCAAAAAAACTTTTTAAAAAAATATTGTTTGTGCATCCGTACGAATTTTTTAGGTTTTTGTGTATGATTTTTGTTTATCTTTTTTTGATTTTTGTTAATTATGCCTATAAAAACAGGCTGTTTTTTACAGTTCTGCATTGTCGTGCAAAAAATCCCTTCATCCGAAAGAGCAAAATCAACCTCTTCACGGACAAGGGATTCCCAAGTCAATAAGACACACAATATATTAAGTTTTAATAATTATAATTAAAGCGACAAAAAACTATTTGATGACCGGTTTGCTGCGTTTTTCATCTCCGCAAGCACCGACATCCTCAAAACAAAGCGCATAGATATCCCCTGCTTTGCATTCAATCGAAAATATTCTCTGCGCATTTTCGCCGAGTGATGCAATATCATATGCTTTGGTGATAACAGGCAGACGCGCAGTTTCTTTCGCTTTTTTTATAAGCTCCGCACCCTTTTGATTGAAACCGATAACTCTTATATAGGGTACGGGAAGTGCTGCATCCTCTGCGGTAAAACCCAGAAAATGACTGAGAATAATCCGTCTTATTCTTGCGTGCGTATAACGTTTCGTTTTTGAAAGGCTGTAAAGTTCTTCGAGCGTTTTTGCGTTTTCAGCTGCAGAAATAATTCTGTTTTCGATACCTTCGCTGATATCGGGAGCCTTTGAAAGCGAAAGTGAGTCGGCGGTACGCATTTTGTAAAGTATAGCATTCTCTATCCTTTTCATATCCGCAATCGAAGCATTTTTATAAATTTCCGCCGCATTTTCAGGCACAAATTTTTCCCATTCACCTGAGCAAAACCGCTCTCTGATATACGATGCGGATGCAATGTTTCCGTCAGATTCTTTTGAATCGTGCTCTGCGCCTGTTCTCGGAAACGTCACAGGCACAATTCCACTTCCGATTCTTCTCAATGCCGAAACATATTCAACGCCAAGTATATTATTCGGAGATTTTATTATATCCGCACTTTCGGGGTCGATAAGTCTGAGTGCATTCTCTCTCGCAGTTGCAAAAGATATACCTTTCTGCAATTCCGCATCAAGCAGCGGCTTGAGCTCCTCTGATTCGATCGCATATGCGGCAGAAACAATCTTTTCGGTATCACCGCATTCGCTTCCGAAAACAAGCTCATTAATCAGACCCAGAGCATCGAGTATCCCACTCCCCGCCCTTGCAAAGCTCTGTGCGGAGGAAACCGCCCAAACAGCGGGAAGCTGCAAAACAAGGTCGACGCCGTTCATCAAAGCCGCCTCTGTTCTGACGGAACGGTCAAACAATGCCGCCTCGCCCCTCTGAACGAAATTTCCGCTCATAACCGCAACAACGTGAGTTGCGCCGTTGTCTCTTGCCATCTTAACGAGATGTGCGTGACCGTTATGAAACGGATTATATTCGGTTATGATTCCTGCAACTTTCATAACGGCTCCTTTTCGGTAAATAATATCATAAAGCACTTGAAAAATTTTTCAGTTAAGTATATAATATATGTTTGTAAGATTAAAATCAAGCAAATATTCACTATTAGGAGTGTTAAAATGAAAATTCTTGTTATTAACTGCGGAAGCTCATCGCTCAAGTATCAGCTTTTCGATATGGATACCGAAGCTGTTCTTGCAAAAGGTAACTGCGAAAGAATCGGCAAAGATGACAGCTTTATCGGCGGTTCCGCAAACGGCGAAAAATTTGAAACAAAAGTATTTATGTCAAACCACACCGAGGCATTCCTTCAGGTTAAGAAAGCTCTTACCGAAGGCGCTTCAAAGGTTATCGACGACCTCGGCGAAATTTCCGCTATCGGTCACAGAATAGTTCAGGGCGGCGCTCTCTTCAACGAAAGCGTTCTTGTTACAGACGAAGTCATCGAAGGCATCGAAAGCCTCTGCGACCTCGCTCCCCTCCACAATCCCGCTCACATTCAGGGTATCAGAGCCTGCATCGATGTTTTCGGCAAAGAGCTTCCCCAGGTTGTTGTTTTTGATAACGCATTCCACTCAACAATGCCCCCCGAAGCATATATTTTCCCCATTCCCTATGAATACTACGAGAAATATGCTGTCCGCCGCTACGGCTTCCACGGCACATCGCACCGTTTCGTAAGTGCAAGATGCGCTGAAGTTATGGGCAAAAACATCGAAGACCTCAAGATCGTTACCTGCCATCTCGGCAACGGCTCATCAATCACAGCTGTCAAGGGCGGCAAGTGCATCGACACAAGCATGGGTCTCACTCCCCTCGACGGTTTCATCATGGGTACACGCTGCGGCGCTGTTGACCCCTCGGTTATCACCTACCTCCAGCAGAAGGAAGGCTGGACTCCCGCAGAAACAGACACCATTCTCAATAAGCAGTCAGGCGTTTTAGGCATTTCGGGCGTAGCCAGTGACGACAGAGACGTTTCTGCCGCAGAAGCAGACGGCAACGAAAGAGCTCACCTTGCAAGAAGCATCCAGAAATATCAGGTACGCAAGCTCATCGGCAGCTATGTTGCAGCTATGGACGGCGTTGATGCTATCGTATTCACAGGCGGTATCGGCGAAAACACCTTCGATCTCCGTGCAGACGTATGTAACAACCTCAGCTACCTCGGCATTGAGCTTGATGCAGAAGCAAACGAAATCATGAGAAGAGGCAAGGAAGGCGAAATTTCAACCGCAAACTCAAAAGTCAAGGTTTACGTTCTTCCCACAAACGAAGAGCTTGTTATCGCAAGAGATACAAAGGCTATCGTTGAAGCTATGTAATTAAATATGTTCTCACCGCAGCAGGAATTTCTTCATTGATTTTCCTGCTGCGTTTTTATTTGTTGACTATTCGATTATATTAATGTATAATATTTTATTAATAATATAGTAATTACGGAGGTTTGTGATGGAATACATTGCTCCGATATTCAGTTCTGCCGCCGAAGCAAAGAATTTTCCGGTTGCGGCAATCGATTCGTTTATGTGGGATATCAACGGCTGCAAGCCCGAAAGCTATGCGGCAATGTTTGCGGCAGAGGGCGAGGGAATTCATGCAATTCTGTGGTCGTTCGAAGATGATATCCGATGCAAATGCACAATGCGTGATGACCCTGTTTATACCGACAGCTGCCTTGAGCTTTTTCTTCTTCCCGTAGGCAGCGATGACCGCTATATCAATTTTGAGGTGAATCCGAAAGGCGTTTATCTTTCTCAGATCGGCGCCTGCCGTGCAGACAGAGTTTTCATAAAAGAATTGACCGACCTTGAACCCGTAATTCATCCTATAGAAATTGAAGAGAACGGCAAAAAAGCATGGGGATACGAAATAATTCTTTCCGAAAGCTTTATTTCCAACCTCTATAACACCGATTTCAGGATACGCGAAACAACAATAAAGGGGAATTTTTATAAGTGTGCCGATGGGGCGGAATTCCCCCACTACGGCTCGCATTTCCCTGTCAAAACAGAAAACCCCGACTTCCACAGACCCGAATTTTTCGGCAACATCACATTCAGAAAGGTTTGAATAATAATGGAAAATGTTAAGAATATAAACGAACTTCTCGGTGCTTTCAGCTTCAGCGGTGAGTTTGAAGGCTCATCTCAGCTTCACGACGGACACATCAACAACACTTATAAATTCGAATTCCGTGAAGCAGACGGTACACTCAACAGATATCTTGTTCAGGAAATAAACACCTATGTTTTCAAGGACTATGACGGCCTTATGAAAAACGTTATGGGCGTTACTGCGTTTATGCAGAAAAAGGTTGCCGAAAACGGCGGTGATGTCAAGAGAGAATGCCTTGCCGTTATCCCCACAACAGACGGCAAGCCCTACTATATCGACGGTGAAGGCAGATGCTGGAGATGCTATAATTTCATTTATGACACCCATTCCTGCCAGAGCGTTGACTGCGCAAAAACATTCTATAACGCCGCAAGAGCTTTCGGCAAATTCCAGAATATCCTTGCGGATTATCCCATCGACTCGCTTGTTGAAACAATCCCCAATTTCCATAACACCGTTTCAAGATTTGCCGACTTCAAAAAGGCTGTTGCAGACGACCTTTCGGGCAGAGCAAGTCAGGTCAGAGACGAAATCGAATTTGTTCTCGCTCGTGAAAAGGATTGCTCCGTGCTTCTCGACCTCGTTGCCCAAAGCAAGCTTCCTCTCCGTGTAACTCACAACGATACAAAGCTCAACAATGTTATGTTTGACAACGAAACAAATGAGGGAATCTGCGTTGTTGACCTTGACACGGTTATGCCCGGACTTTCGCTTTATGATTTCGGTGACAGCATCCGTTTCGGTGCAAACACCGCCGCAGAGGACGAAAAGGATGTTTCGAAAGTTTCGCTCAGCCTTGAATATTTCAAAGCCTATGCGCTCGGCTATCTTTCAACTGCAGGAGAAAGCCTTACGGCAGAGGAAATCAATCAGCTTGCTTTCTCCTCAAAGCTTATGACTCTTGAATGCGGTATGCGTTTCCTCGGCGACTTCATAAACGGCGACGTTTATTTCAAAACCGAATATCCCGAGCATAACCTCGTCAGATGCCGCACACAGTTTGCGCTCGTTGCGGATATGGAAAAGAAGATGGCTCAGATGCAGGAAGCCGTTGCCGACTGCTGCCGTGAACTCGGAATAAAAAATGATTGATTACGAGCTGCTCAGTGAAGTTCAGTTCAAGGCGCGTTATCTTAAGTGGCGCCACGAAAACGACATCGGAATGATTATGCCCGAGCAAACATCATACGAGGAGTACGCCGAAGTCTATCCCATGCCCGATTTCGACTATGTTCACACCCAGTCATTCGCAGATAAAAACGGCGACCTGATAACACTTCTCAAAGGCAATATCCATCTGAGCGACTGGAAGACGAGAAACCACCGTGAATCCAGAGATTTCAACTTCTATCTGGTTCTGAAAACGTTGACCGATTCCCCCGAAGTTGAGCCGTTTCCGATGGGATATATCGTGATTCCCTGAAACATCTCTTTTATATAATGTAAACTTGAGTTTACATAAGATTTTTTGTAAATGCAAACCCGAATTGGTTGAAAAACTCCGTTGTTATGCTTAAAATAGCATCAACACACTAAGGAGGAAAAAGTATGAATCTTTCCGAAAAAATAATTACACTCAGAAAAGAAAACAATCTTTCTCAGGAAGCCCTCGCAGATGCTCTCGGTGTATCACGTCAGTCTGTTTCCAAATGGGAATCGGGCGCCGCGCTTCCCGATACAGATAAAATCATCGCAATGAGCGAGCTTTTCGGAGTGTCAACAGATTATCTGCTCAAAAGCAACTATCCCGACACTCCTGACAAGGATGAAGAAGAAACCGCACCCACTCCCGCTCCCGTTCATCCTCACAAGCCGAAAAAATCAAAGAGGAATAAAATAATCAGAATTTTTGCAGCTGCCATTGCATTATGCATCGTAATCACCGCAATAGCCGTTCCCGTTCACTTCGGCGGAATCCGTGAGGCGTGGTGGGCGCTCAACGGCGGAAAGGTCAAATATCCCTACGTTCTCGTTCACGGTCTCGGCGGCTGGGGCGAGGGAGACGGCGTTAATAATACCGTTCAGTATTGGGGCGCAACCGCCTGCAATCTTACCGAATCTCTCACGCAGCAGGGCTTTGAGGTTCACGCACCGAGTGTAGGCCCCGTTTCAAGCACATGGGACAGAACCTGCGAGCTTTATGCGCAGATTACGGGAACAACCGTTGACTACGGCGAAGCTCATTCAAAAGAACATAATCACGAACGCTACGGCAGAAAATTCACCGAACCTCTCGTTCCCGAATGGGGCGAAAAAATCAACGGCGGTCAGAGGGTAAAAATCAACCTTCTCGGTCACAGTTTCGGCGGCGCAACAGTCCGTCTGCTTGCATCGCTTCTTGAATACGGCAGCAAGGAAGAAAGAGCGGCATCGCCCGAAGATTTATCTCCGCTTTTTGAGGGCGGCAAGGGCAACTGGGTGCACAGCGTAACCACACTCTGCGCTCCTCATAACGGCTCATCTCTCACGGAAGTCCTCAACTCCGTCGGAGGACTTGTCGGCATAGGCGACACAACCGAAATGCTTATGTCGCTGTGCTTCGGTGTTGCAGGAATTGCTTCCCCCGCATCAAACATCTATGATTTCAAACTCGACCATTTCGGAATTGATGACGTCAATCCCAAGAGCGCCATTGACAAAATCACTTCATCGGGCAACGACCACGCCGCTTATGACCTCACGCCCGACGGCGCCGCAAAGCTCAACGAAACAATTCAGACCGTTGAAGACGTTTACTATTTCTCATATGCCTACAGCACAACAAAAGAAGGTACTCTGCTCAGAGGTCAGGTGCCTGACAGCTCAACAATGCCCATTCTTTATCCCTTTGCGCTTGCCATGGGTTCATACAAAGGCACAACCGAAGGCGGAATTGCCATTGACGAAACCTGGCAGGATAACGACGGACTCGTCAGCGTTGTTTCCGCAAGATATCCCTTCGGCGAAGAGTACATCGACTTCTCGGTTGAGGGAATTGAGTTTGCGAAAGGCAAGGAAAACGAGATTCAGAAAGGCATCTGGAATGTTGCCGAAACAAAGGACGGCGACCACGGAAAGGTCATCGGTCTGGGCAACGAAGCAGATGATACTCAGGATTTCTTCGTCGAACTTTTCGAGCTTATTGACAGGCTTGAAAGGTAATCATAATTCTTTATTGATATAAATGTATATAATATATGACATTTCACCAAAAAAGACCGCTTTATGCGGTCTTTTTTGGTTGCGGAAATCATTGACTTTAACGGTAATTTTAGGGTATGATAACAGAGTAAAAATTTATAATGGCGGGAGTTTTGGATATGATGAAAAACACAGACAAAACAATGGAAAAAATCGTTGCTCTCTGCAAAGGCAGAGGCTTCATCCTCGCAGGCAGCGAAATCTACGGCGGTCTTGCAAACACATGGGACTACGGCCCCCTCGGCGCAAGAATGAAAAACAACGTTAAAGACACCTGGAGAAAGAGATTCATCCAGGAAAGAAAGAACAGCTACGAGGTTGATGCAGATATCCTCATGCATCCCAGAGTATGGGAAGCAAGCGGTCACGTTGCAAGCTTCTCCGACCCCCTTCTTGACTGCAAGGAATGCAAGAAGCGTCACAGAGCAGACAACCTCATCGATGATTTTGACCCCGATGCACACGCAGACGGTATGACCAAAGAGGAAATGTTTGAGTAC
>JAZNFD010000271.1:0-7861 GCA_045588975.1 Acutalibacteraceae bacterium
ATCAGAGCGCATTTCAGCGCACCGGAAATCATAAGATCAAAGCATCCGAAATAATCTCCGTTAACAAGGTCATCATAACCGCAGTCAATGATAAAATCTATTGAATCACCGTAAACGTAAATACATTCACCCATTGTGGAAATGCAGACCTCACGGTTATCCATATCAATCA
Organism: Acutalibacteraceae bacterium; assembly: GCA_045588975.1. Taxonomy (GTDB): domain Bacteria; phylum Bacillota; class Clostridia; order Oscillospirales; family Acutalibacteraceae; genus CAG-177. The sequence goes on from JAZNFD010000271.1 coordinate 173, forward strand.
GAAACAAAATGCCTTTTTCTTCCCATCCTGACGATATGATTAAATCGTCGAAATAATCATCGGCGTATTGCTGGGATGTTTTACCTGTTGCATCGTTTGTTGTGAGAACAATAGCGGAATAATCCGTTTCCAGCGAAAAATCAAGCAGGATTTCACCGATGACTGCCTCCTCCGTTTCAGAAAGCAAATCGGCTGAATCATCAATCCTTGTGTTGACAAACGCAAAGGAATTCACACATAAAATACTTACAAAAACAAGTGAAACAATAAAAACACTTATAACCCTTTTAATCATAACAGCACCTCCGAAATTACGGAAAGTATAACGGCTGCGGCAGCTGTTACTCCTGCAAACAAGGCTGCAAGTTTCTTGTTGGAAACAGGCATTTCTCCGTAGACTTTGCCTGTCTGACCATTCAAGGCATAAATATAATTTTTATTTTTATGTTTATAAGTAAGCACCCAGACGGGCAAAAGATTGTAGCTCCATTTAAGATTATCAATTTTTATCGAGCTGTCTTTTGCCGAAACATTCGGATATTCAATCGATTGAAGCAGTTTTTTTCTTGAATATGATTTAATTTTATCATCTACCGAACTTTGAATTTCCGCAATCTCAACATCTCTTTTTTCTGCAAAAAATCCTGACAGATAAGACATTGAAAACTGAACGAAATCCGCACTGTTGAACGGACAGACATATCTGAGAATGTCTCTGTCTTTGCTTTTCAACGCAGCTTCGGGCATATTGCGGACAGAAAGATTACCCTGTCTGAAATGACCTCTGATCACGGTCTCTGTGTGGCGCATATCCCCTACCATCCATGACCTTACCTGCTTTGAGGTTGCATTGATGTTGCCGTCGGCTTCACCGTCAATATACCAATAAGGAAAATAAACGCCTTTGATTTCTTCAAGTCTTGATTCAGCAATGAAATTTTTCGGAAGAAACTTCTTTTTTCCGCAAAGCTCTTTGAATTTTGCAATTGCATCGTTTTTATCAATTTTAAAAGGAATTATATTATCAGGTTTAAATTCACCGCTTAATTTTCCCGAAAGGACAACGGGATTTGAACAATAATAACAAGTTGTTGCAGCGGTTGTTTCATCGGTCACAACCTCTGCACCGCAACTGGGACAGATATAAAGAAGTGCATTCTCAAACCCGTCATTTTCGGATTTATCGGGAATTTCCGTGTCAAGTTTCTGATCTTTATCAAAGAAATCCTGTTCTTTAAAAACAGAGTCACAATATTCACAAATAAAATCCTGCTTATCGGGATCAAATATCAATCCGGCACCGCAATTAAGACATTTATACTGAACCGCTTCCATATCAGTCACCTCGCCTTAAATTTATAAATCATACCGTACGGCAAATATATTCATTTATATATTCTTTGAATATGTAACAAATCTAAAAAGAGTTCCGTTATGTTCCGTTACATCGCTTTCAGACACAATACTCCATTCCTGAATTTCATCTAGATTCGGAAAGAATTTATCCGCTTCTTTGGATGAATCCACCTTTGTAACAATTGCAGTATCGCAAAAAGGAAGAAGCTGTTCATAAACAGATGAACCTCCGATAACATATACGCTGTCCGTATCATATTTTTCAAGCTCAGCAAACAGTTCCTCTGTTGAGTGACAAACAGTAACATCGGGTGCAGTCCAATTTTCATCGGTTGTCAGAACAATATTCGTTCTGTTCGGAAGTGCTTTGGGACCGGGAAAGGTCATAAAAGTAGCTCTGCCCATAACAACAACATTGCCTGTTGTTGTTTCTCTGAAAAATTTCATATCTGCGGGAATGTGGTTAAGAAGCTTATCGCCGATTCCGATACCCCAGTTATTATCAACATTAACAATGGCTTTCATTTATATACCTCTTTTAAATAGCAACGGGAATTTTTTCGCTGAAATCATGGAACTTATAATTTTCAAGCGAGAAATGATTCTTTGTAAATTCATAGAAATCCGTTACACTCTTATCCATAACGAATTCGGGTGCATCATAAGGCTCTCTGCTGATGAGTTCTTCAATGATGGGAATATGTCTGTCATAGATATGAGCATCGGCGATGACGTGAACAAATTCACCGGGTTCAAGTCCGCTGACCTGCGCAAACATATGAACAAGCGCCGCATACTGTGCAACATTCCATGCATTTGCCGCGAGCATATCCTGAGAGCGCTGATTGAGAATCGCATTGAGCTTATTGCCCGATGTGTTGAAAGTCATGCTGTATGCACAAGGGTAAAGAGCCATTTCACTCAGATCCTGATGCACGTAAATATTTGTCATTATTCTTCTGCTCTGAGGATTGTTCTTCAGGTCAAAAAGAACTCTGTCAACCTGATCCATATCCCCTTCTTTATAATGATGCTTGACACCGAGCTGATACCCGTAAGCCTTACCGATGCTTCCGTTTTCATCAGCCCATGAATCCCAGACATGGCTGCCGAGATCGGCAATATTATTGGATTTTTTCTGCCATATCCAGAGAATCTCGTCAACGGCACTCTTTATAAATGTTTTTCTGATCGTCTGAGCGGGAAATTCCTTGCTCAGATCATATCTGTTGACAACACCGAATTTTTTAACGGTATGAGCAGGAGTTCCGTCCTCCCATCTGGGTCGAACGTCAAGTTCCGTGTCCCAGAATCCGTTCTTTAAAATATCCTTACAAGTATCAATAAAAACTTTATCTGCAAAGCTCATAATTAACCTCCGATTTTTCTGATATAATCGCCGAGACCCTGCTCAAAATTAACACCGAGTCGGGTGTCGGTACCTGCTTTATATGTTCTTCCGATTGCATCGCAAGTAAATTCAAGTGCTATTTCCGCACTTTCGGAAATTGATTTGCCGTTGAGATATGCGCCGACGAGTGCCGAAGCAAATAAATCACCCGTTCCGTAATATATTCCCGGGAATTTCTCGGAAAAAGCAAAGAAAACTTCTTTGTCCCCTTTTTTTATAACCGCACAACCGATTTCATCATTTTGAAAACAAACACCTGTAAGAACAACCATTGACGGACCGAGTTCGAGGAGTTTGCGGATGATTCTTTCAATATAATCTTTGGAGTAAGGCGGCTCAATATATTGCTCACCAAGCAGAAACGCAGCTTCAGTCATATTTGGAATAATCAAATCCGCCTTTTTACACAGAAGAATCATCTCTTTTGCAAAGGATTCATCGAATGTTGTATACATTTTACCGCCGTCAGCCATTGCAGGATCAACAACAACAAGAGTGTTTTCTTTTCTGAAATCATCGATAAATTTGCAAACTATGTCTACCTGCTCCGTTGAGCCGAGAAAGCCGCTGTAAATTCCGTCAAACTCTATTCCAAGCGACTTCCAATGCGCTGCAAAAGGAAAAAGATCATCAGTCAGATCTCTGTAAGTAAATCCGTCAATATTGCCTGTATGAGTCGAAAGAACGGCTGTCGGCATAACTGCAGTTTCAATACCCGCCGCTGAAATAACCGGAATTGCGGCAGTAAGCGAGCATTTGCCGATTCCCGATATATCGTGAATTGCGGCAACACGTTTAAGACCGCTCATCCGTAATCACATCCATATAAATATAGTTTTAAATATTATACTCTTTTAAATAATAATTTTCAACAGTTTAAATTATTTTTTATCAAGATTTAAAAAACACTTTACACTTGTGAAAATAAATGTTATTATATTAGCAAACTAAAGCAAAAAAATATGCAAGGAGAAATCAGTATGAAAAAAGTTGCTATGAAAATTCTCAGCATCATTCTTGTTATGTCGCTTCTTATCGGCGGCACATCAACAATGAGCATCGCATCCGCTGTTGATGCCGGCAAGGTTCTCGAATCAGCAGGACTCGGTATCATCGAAGCAATTTTCACCACCCTTGTCGGCGGTCTCAACATTATCGTTCCCGACAGCAAAGATTTTGTTCAGGTCAAAGACAGAAAAATTGAAAACTTCTACGAAGGAACAGAAACCTGGGAAGACGAAGCAAAGGCAGATGCAAAATGGAGCCTCGGCCATGCAAAAGCTTCACTTGTTCCCTCAGACTGGGAAACAAAAGACTACTACCTCGGCGGTTTCATCGATCCCAACAACGGTATGGTTAACAAGGTTGAAGAAATCATCGATGATATGCAGATAAGAGTTATCGCTCTCAGCGACGGTTCAGACAGAGGCGTTGCTCTCTTCGCTAATATCGACTGCATCGGTTTCTCAAACGGTGACATCAAAGAAATCCGTAAGCGCGTTGCAGCTATGGATCTCGGCGTTGAATTCAACAGCATCAATGTTTCATCAACTCACACTCACAGCTGCATCGACACTCAGGGTCTCTGGACCAACCTCTTCGGAAAGCTCTTCAAGAATCTCGCTCTCTCATACATTCCTTTCGTTGAAAAGGAAAGAGGCGCAGACGCTGAATATATGGAATTCGTTTACGACACAGCTGCAGACACAATGAAGAAAGCAGTTGAAGATATGCGTACCGGCACATTGACATACGCTGTTAAAGAAGTAAACGATGAATATTTCAATAACAAAAACAGAAGCCAGTCAACATCAATTATCGATGAACTTGCAAGATTTATCTTTACTCCCGATGACGGCACAACACCCACTATGATCGTTAACATCGCTGCTCATCCCGACGTTGCAGGTCTTCCTGTTGATGACATCGACAACGGCAGAGATCTTTCAGGCGACTATATTTACTATCTCGGCGAAAAGATTGAAGAAAAAGGCTTCAACTTCATGTTCTTCAACGGCGCTATCGCAGGAATCTACGAAGGCAGAGGCCCCGCAAGCGACGGTGTTCCCACCGAACGCAGATACGAAGAAACCCTCCGTTACGGCTACGAAGTAGCTAACATGGCTCTTAATCTCACAAACACAGTTGAACAGATTGAAGCTAACATGACTGATGCTGAAAAGGCTCAGATGGCTGAAGAAATGAAAATCGGCGGTGAAAACTATACTCTTTGGTACAAGGATTGGGAACCCGTTACCGAAAAAGTTCTCGAACCCAACCTCAACATCATTATCAAAGAAGTAAAGATCAAGGTTACAAATCCCCTTATTCAGCTTGTAGGAAAGCTTAACCTCGTTAACTACACAGTTTGCAAGGAAGGTCTCAGCTACTACATTTTCGCTGAAATCGGTTATATGGAAATCGGCGGCGTTAAAGTTGCTCTTATGCCCGGCGAAATCGTTCAGGACCTCATTTGCGGCGGTGATTCACTCACAGCTGACGGTTCATTCACATTCACAGATTTCGGACATAAATCAATTTTCGAACTTTTCGGTGAAGACACAATCTGCTTCGGTCTTATGAACGATGCTATCGGATATGTTGTTCCCGATAACGATTACTCAATGTCACTCCTCGGTGACCACTACCAGGAAATGATTTCACTCGGCAAATATGCAGGCTCAACAATCATGAAGGGTTTTGCTGAAATTGCTGAACAGCTTAAATAATCAATTAAATAATACACTCCCGACTGTTGCGGAAACGTAACAGTCGGGAGTTTTGATGCACGAAAGGATATTCTCATCGTGAAATTAACTTTCAAAAAAGGTCTGTCACACGGAATTCCAATTGCTCTCGGATATTTTTCCGTTTCATTCGGATTCGGAATTATGGCGGTTAAATCAGGTCTGACCGCACTTAATGCAATTATCATTTCATTAACAAATTTAACTTCGGCAGGTCAGGCGGCGGGTGTTGAAATAATTGCCGCAGGCGGACCAATCATTGAAATGATTGCAACGCAGTTTGTCATCAATCTCCGATATTCACTTATGGGTCTCTCACTCTCCCAGAAACTTGATAAATCATTCACAACAATCCACCGTATGATTGCATCGTTCGGAATTACAGACGAGATTTTTGCCGTAGCTTCATCTCAGAACGAAAAAATTGTTCCTCAATATATGTACGGTATGATTTCAATTGCCGCACTAGGCTGGACGGGCGGCACCGCTGCAGGCGCAATTGCAGGCAATATACTTCCCGCAACAGTTACGGCGGCAATGGGCATTCTGCTTTACGGAATGTTCATTGCAATAATCGTTCCTGCCGCAAGAAGCAGCAGAAAGGACCTGGTTGTTATTTGTTTTGCAGCAGCATTCAGTATGCTGTTCAGATATCTTCTTCCCGAAGTTTCATTCGGATTTGCTATTATTATCAGTTCAATCGCCGCATCGGTTATCGGTGCCCTTCTTTTCCCGATTGAGCTTGCTGAAACGGAGGAAGAAAAAGAATGACAATGCTTATTTATATTGCCGTGATGGCAGGTGTTACATATCTGATAAGAATGATTCCTTTCACTCTTTTCAGACGTAAAATAAAGTCAAGATTCATTCAAAGTGTTCTCTATTATATTCCGTATGCAGTTCTGAGTGCCATGACTTTCCCGTCGATATTTTATTCTACAGGCAGCACGGTCACCGCATTAATCGGAACAATTGTTGCAATTATACTTGCATATTTCAGATTACCGCTCACGATCGTGGCACTTGCGGCTTGTGTTTCTGCCTTCATTTCCGGTTTTTTTATATAACAAAAGCTCGGCTTCATCGTAGAGCCGAGCTGTCTTTTTTATGTATTAATCATTTACTTTAAGCCACTTAATTGTATCTCTGAGCGAATCTTCAAGAGACATCGGTGAATATCCGAGTTCTGTTTCTGCTTTTTCATATGAAAAATTGCAATTTTCACAGATTTTGCGGATTGCATATTCATTAACAACCGGAGGAAGATTTGCCGCTTTGAAAATCTTATCGAAAACAGGAATTATAGTATCAACATACTTTTTCTTGATAACTACTTTGGGATGTTTTTTACCGCATACACGTGCAAGAGCACCCATAAATTCATCAAGTGTATATGCCTTGCCGCAAAGGAAATAGCATTCACCGTTACGGCCTTTTTCAGCAGCGGCAACCATACCCTTTGCAACATCTCTTACATCGACGAAATTATATCCGCCGAAATCAAAAGTAAGAGAAAAGAATCCTTTTGAAAAAAGATTGATTACTGTCACCATACTTGACGTTCTGTTATTGTCATAAGGTCCGATGCAAGCACTTGGATGAACGGCGCAAACTTTAAGGTTCTCGTCTGCGCTGTCAATTACGTATTGTGTAGCAGTTGCTTTTGATTTTGCATATGCACCTTCAAGAATATCAGGCTCAAAATGCGAAACTTCATATATGACATCCATATTATCATCAACATGGATTGCATCGACAGATGAAACATAAATAAGTGTCTTAACGCCGGCTTTTTTACAAGCCGCAACAACATTCTTTGTGCCTTCAACATTTACGTCCCAGACTTGTTTGTCTTTTTTACCGCTGATATCAACAACACCGGCAACGTGATATACGGTTTCGGCGCCTTCGAATGCTTTTTCAAGGATATCGATATCGCAGACATCGCCCATAATTTTTTCGCACTCAATGTTGTCAAAGACAGGACTGTCAGAGCGAAGAAGAAGACGGATTTTCTCGCCTTTTGAGGCAAGTTCTTTTACAAGAGCATAGCCTACATATCCCTTACCGCCGGTTACAACATTAACACCGTTGCCCATATTATCCCTCATTTCTATAAAAATATAAAATTATACAAATAACTATAAATCTGCCTTAATTTATATTACCATAATA
>JAZNFD010000272.1:0-1766 GCA_045588975.1 Acutalibacteraceae bacterium
AAATTACAGGTCACTCAATGGCGACCCGGAACGGGCTCGAACCGTCGACCTCTAGCGTGACAGGCTAGCGTTCTAACCAGCTGAACTACCGGGCCAAATGGTGGGAACAACAGGGCTCGAACCTGTGACCCTCTGCTTGTAAGGCAGATGCTCTCCCAGCTGAGCTATGCTCCCACGTTGGCGTTGCTTTCGTCAAGCAACGTACGTTATAATACACTACTTTTTGGGTTTTGTCAACCCTTTTTTCAAAAAAATTTCAAAAATTTTTAAATTATTTTTTTGTTCTTTCGAAGAATATTTTTCAGATAAAATCACGGCAGATTCTGCTTAAGAATATGCCGTGATTTCTTATTATTTAAAACTCAGCATCGTGGAGCCAGATATACTTTTCATCCTCGTTACGGGTTGTCTGAAGCCAAGGGTCACCGTCAAGATGACGAATCATCCAGCAGGTATACATCCGGAATCCGGGTGCAACCGACTGCGGATGAAGTGCTCCGCCGGGAATAGCGGAAAAGCTGTTATCTACACTCTTGAAAACCTCATCGCCGACAAAGCTTGCACCGAAACCCTCGGGACGGTCAAACCTGAAATAATAACATTCAGGCTGCGGATGGCGGTGAGGAAGATAACCCGACCAGTTGCCTTTATCATTCAGCACTTCGCCAAGCACCATATTTGACCACGGTGCAATATCCTTATCTATAATAGTATTTACTCTGCGCTTTGCAACGTTACCGAATTTACCCACGCAGGAATATCCCCATGGAGCATCCTCGGGTCTGTAAAGTCTTGAATCAAACTTTGCATCGTTTTTTGTGCATTGAACAAGAATCTCGGAATCTTCTTCCGCATTGACAGTAATCTCTGTACCCGAACATACGTGAAGCGCAAAAGGACCTTCGGTAAACACACTTTCACGGCTGACGGTTTCTGTGCCGTCAAAAGCAATTTTTCCCGAAAGAAGAAGAACTGCCGTTTCTTCACCGCTGCGGAAGAATTTTCTTTCCTCCCCTGCTTTCATACGGTAGACACGGACATCCATCATCATTTCGCTGTAATCATTGTCATATGTGCAGAGTATTTCTTCGCCGTTGATATCAAATTCGGGATATCCGAATAATTTACCCATATTCAAACCTTCTTTGCCGTTATTTTGCAAGCTCTTTTATTTCGTCAGATGTAAATTTATACTTCTTTTCGCAGAAATGGCAGGAAACCTCGGTTACGGGGTCATTAGCCATATCGGCGAGCTCTTCTTTACCGAGAGTAAGCAAAGCCTTGGAAACTCTTTCCTTTGAGCAGTTGCACTTATACTCAGGAGTTGATGTGTCAAGAACTTCAAGCTCGAATTTACTGAGAACGTGACGGCAGATTTCCTCCGGAGTCATTCCGTCCGAGAGCATCTGAGTTATGGGTTCAAGACCCTTGATGCACTCTTCAACCTTGTCTATTGTATCATCCATTGCGGTAGGAAGAAGCTGAATGATGAATCCGCCCGCAACGTTGATTGCGGAACTGGGTTTAAGAGCAACACCCAGAGCACACACGCTCGGAAGCTGCTCGCTGATTGCGAAATAGCTTGTTATATCCTCGGCAATTTCGCCTGAAAGAATGGGAATCTGACCGATATAAGGCTCTTTCAGTCCGAGGTCTTTCATTACGGTAAGCGTGCCTTCCTTGCCGACCGCACCTGCAACGTCAAGTCTGCCCTTATCGTTAATCATATCCTCAACAACGGGGTTGGAAACATATCCTCTGACATT
>JAZNFD010000273.1:0-5191 GCA_045588975.1 Acutalibacteraceae bacterium
TTACGGAATTTATTTTGACCTTGTTGCCGATAAGAAAGAAAAGAAGAGAATTGCTCAGGTTGTAAAGACAATCACCGACCACATTCTTGAAAATAACTTCCACCTCTGTGATGTTGACGGAGTTCCCACGACATGGGCAAACTGGGAGCCTGACCTGCTCAACAATGACGACAGATGGTACTTTGAAAGAGGTACAAATTCACTCGAAATTCTTTCTTTCCTCAAAACAACATACCACGTTACAGGCGAAGAAAAATATAACGATGTTTACAAAATGCTCGTTGAAAAGCATCATTACGCAATGAACTGCATTCAGTATAAATGCGAGGACGGTCATACCGCTCATATCGATGACCAGCTTGATTTTGTCAATATATATCCTCTTATTGTTTATAACGATAATGCTGCCGAAAACGAGATTTACAAGATGGGTCTTACCCACCATTGGGAATACGAAAGAACAGAACGTTCACCCTTCTTCAACATCGTTTACGGTGCGCTTACCGAGAATTACTGCGATATCGAAAATGCGGCTAAGTCGCTTTCTGAAATGAACCTTGACCTTATCAGATGGCCTGCATACAACAGCTACAGAAAAGATATCGTCTGGGATGATGAGCAGGAAGCGCTCGGAGTTCCCGCACAGCTCAAATATCCTGTTGAGTATTCGGCAAGAGTTCTTGTTCACTATGACGGCAATCCTTTTGTCTGCGATTCGGGTGCAGAAGAATTTGTAAACATCAACACGAAGATTGTTAACCGTACTTCGACTCTTCCCGGCACTTCGGGTGCAAACGGTATGAGAGCAATGATGCCCTATATTTATCTTCTTCCTTATTGGATGGGCAGATATTACGGCTTACTCGGCGATTGATTCAAAATAAAAGGAGATGTAAAAAAAGCGCAGACCGCATAAAACAATATATAACAAGGGGTTCTACAGGAAATAATATCCTGCAGAACCCTAAAATTTTACTCAAAAGATAAAAATTAAGAAAAAACAATGTTTTATGCTACGAACAAACTTCGCCACTCGACGTACTTTTGTACGCCTTCGGGCAAGCAAAAACAAGGCTGAAGCCTCGTTTTTGCTCAGTTTGTCCGTTCTGCATCTTTTTTTCCTATCCCCTTAAGTTTTATTTGTGATTTTTGATGTAGTGTTTATAGAATTTTACGCAATGTGCAACTTCCGTAACACCGATGCTTTCGTTTGCTGCGTGCATAGCGGCAAGCTGCTCGTTGCTCATCTTTATAGGGCAGAAGCGCAGGCAGTTATCGGCAACGGATTCATAATGGCGGCAGTCTGTACCGCCGGTCATAAGATAGGGGATAACACCTGCTTCGGGATAGCATTCGTTGAGACATTTCTTGAGATAAGCAAATTCTTCGCCTTTGAAGTCGACGCAGTCTGAAGCGCTTCTTGCGTGGATGATTTCAAACTCAAGATCATATTTGTCAGCATATTTTTTGAGAACAGCAAGTGACTGCTCTGCATTCTGATGAGGTGAGGGGCGGAGGTTGCAGACGATGTATGCCTCTGAAGGAATAACGTTGGGAGTCTGTGAGCCTTCAGCCATAGTACAGCAGAATGTTGTTTTGACAAATGCATTACACATCGGAGAAACAACGGGAAGAACCTTGGTGAGAAGTCCTTTGAAAAGCCACATATTGCCGAGAACCATTCTGAGAGGGAAACCGAGCAGAGGTGCAGCCTGATCAAGCATTGCATAAACAGGAGCGGAAATTTCTGCTTTGAAAGGCTTATCTTTTTCAATGTCTGCAACAAACTTTGAAAGTCTTGCGAGGGGAGTGTTGCTCTTGGGAGTTGATGAGTGGCCGCCCTGACCTTTTGCAATAATCTTGAGGTCTATGTAACCTTTTTCGAGGATACCGATTGCTGCGCACCAACCCGCCATTGTCGGAAGAGCATTTTTGAGGATAGCGCCGCCTTCATCCATAGCAACGTCAAGGCGGACACCTTTTGATTTAAGATAATTAACGAGCGTCGGAGCGCCTTCGCCTGAGATTTCTTCATCAACTGAAGATGCAAGATAAATATCGCAAGGAGGCTCATATCCCTCTGCAAGCAATTCTTCGATTGCCTGAAATTCGGAAAAAACGGTTGACTTGCAGTCCATTGCACCTCTTCCGTGAATATTACCGTCTGAAATTTCACCCGAGAAGGGATTGCGTTCCCAGTTCGGCTCATCTGCGGTTACAACATCCTGATGTCCCATAAGGAGAACACCGTTTCTGCCGGGGTCTTTGCCGGGCCAACGGAAAAGAAGATTGCCGTCAATTTCTGTTTTTTCAAGCTTTGAAAAAACAAGGGGGAAGTTCTTTTCCATAACTTTATGGAGTTTATAAAAATTTGAGAGGTCTGTGTTTCCTCTGAGAGAAACGGTGGGTACCTGTATCATTGCGGAAAGTTTTTTTGCGTATTCATCCGCTTCCTTTTCGGTCGGATTGATTGCGGGGGCATCGGTGTTTGTTTTTGCTTTGATAAGAACTGCTCTGATTGCCGCAACTGCAATTAATATTAACAAAACTGCAAGAACAGCGAGAAGCGCAAAACCGACATATTTCATTTTTTATCATATCCTTTCTGTGATTTCACCATAGCATTATAACATCAGATTTTCAATATGTAAATACGCAACATCAATTTTACGTGATAACAAAATTTTTTGTTGTATTTCAATACAGTTCCATAGTATACTATAAATATTAAAAATCAATAAAAGGAGAGATACTATGAAAGTTTCCGAGATGCCGTATCAACGAATTACCGTTGAGGAGTTCAAAGAGCAGGCTGAAAAGATAATTGCAAAAATCAAGGCGGCGAAATCCGCAGAGGATTTGAAAGCGGCGAGGGATGAGTATAACAAAATCAGCGAAGATGTTGACACCGCCGCATCGCTTGCAAACTGCCGTTTTACTCTCAACACAAGGGATGAATTCTACAATGCGGAGATGGATTATTACGATAACGCAATGCCGCTTTTCTCCGAGATTGAGAATGAATACAAAAAGGCGATGCTTGAATCGCCCTACAGAGAAGATGCAGAAAAGCTCATAAATCCCAGAGTTTTCAAGGGCTTTGAGATGTCGCTCAAAACCTTCTCGCCCGAAGTTATCGAGGATTTGCAGGCTGAAAACGCACTTGTTACAAAATACTCGAAGTTTATGGGTGAACTTGCATTTGAGTTTGAGGGCGAAAAAATGCCCCTTTCTGTTTTGAGGGGGAAACTCGAAGATGACAGCCGTGATGTCCGCAGAAAAGCCGCAGAGGCTATCGGCAAAACAATGGAAGCCAATGCCGGAACATTCGACGAAATCTTTGACGGTCTTGTTAAAATCCGCACCCAAATCGCAAGAAAACTCGGCTACAAAAATTTTGTTGAACTCGGCTATTACCGTATGGGCAGGGTAGACTACGATGAAAAAATGGTTGCTGCATTCAGAAAGAGTGTTGAAACGGATATTGTTCCTGCCGTTGCAGAACTCAAAGAACGCATCAGAAACAGATTAAATCTTGACAAGATAATGTATTATGACGATGCAATCAGCGTTACGGGTGAAATGCCCCGACCCGTCATTGACACTCCTGCAATCTTTGAAAACGCACTCAAAATGTATCACGATATGAAGCCCGAAATCGGCGATTTTATGCAGAGAATGCTCGATGCAGAAGCCTTTGATGTTGAAGCCCGTGACGGCAAATTCGGCGGCGGATACTGCACCACATTTGCAAAGTACAAGCAGCCGTTTATCCTTGCAAACTTCAACGGCACAAGCGGAGATATTGATGTTATCACCCACGAATTCGGTCACGCACTTGCGGCAGATTATATGTTCAGATTTGCTCAGCCCGACTATCCGACGGGCATGGAAACTCACGAGTGCCACAGTATGAGCATGGAGTTCCTTTGCCATAAATATATGGATGATTTTTTCGGCGAGAAGACGGATAAATATCGTTATAAACACATTGTTGATGCTCTGTCTTTCATTCCTTACGGAACAATTGTTGATGAATTCCAGCATCTGGTTTACGAAAATCCCGACCTCACTCCGGACGAACGTAAAGCCGAATATCTGGAGCTTGAAGAAAAATACAGACCCTATCTTTCATTCGAAGGCATTCCTTATCTTGAACTCGGTACACGCTGGCAGTATCAGATGCATATTTACGAAAGTCCTTTCTACTATATTGATTATTGCATTGCACAGTGTGTTGCGCTCGGATTTCTTCGTCTTTCAAGGGAAAACTTTGAATCTGCTCTTGAGAAATATGTTGATTTTCTTAAGAAAACAGGCGGTATATCATTGACTGAACTTGTTGAGGGAGCGGGTCTTGAATCTCCGTTCGGTAATGGTGCGTTGATAAAGACTGCTGAAAGTGCTTCGGAAATTATCGGAAGCATTGAAAAAGAGATTTTTTAATTGAAAATGAGGACGTAAAATGATAATCAGATTTGCGGTTGAAAATGATTTGGACAGTATTGCGAAGCTTTATGTTCATAATCACAAAACAACCTATCGTGATCTGCTTTCGGAAGATTATCTCAATTCATTGACTGTTGAAGGTGCAAAAAGCAGATGGCAGACTTATCTTGATGAAAACAACAAGATATGGGTTGCATACGAGTCGGATATTTTTCTGGGTTTCACTGCGGGAAAGGAAGATGAAGAAATAAAAGATACGTGGTATCTTGATTCTCTTCATGTTTCTGAGAATGCACGGGGCAGAGGAATCGGAACGGAGCTTATCAGAACTATGGGCAGATATGCATTGGATAACGGTTACAAATCGATGAGCATCTGTGTTGTCAGAGGAAACGAAAGTGCAAAAAGCCTTTATCTGAGACTCGGTGCAAAGCCTTTCAAGAGTTTCGAAGACAGATTCGGAAACACAAGAACAAATTCGGAAAAGCTTATTTGGGATGATGTCGGCATACTGTAAATGCAAAGCCAACCGTTTCGATTGAAACGATTGGCTTTTACTGTTATATAACATATTTTTCTATGGCATATGCAACTCCGTCACTGTCGTTATCGGGCAGAATGAAGTCGGCTTTTTCTTTGAGCGCGTCAACGGCATTGCCCATTGCAAGTTTTGTTCCCGATGAAGCAAACATGGTAAGGTGGTTTTCTCCGTCTCCGATACACGCAATCTCGCTTATTTCAA
>JAZNFD010000274.1:0-4508 GCA_045588975.1 Acutalibacteraceae bacterium
CCTCGAAGCTTTGCTGCTTCGAGGGTCTTCGATAATCCCCATTCGGAAAAAATTATCTCTTTGAAAACTTGAAGGTGTCCTCAATTATCTTGTTTTTACTTGTCATAACCTGCCACATCCTGTAAAATCGCTCAGATTGACATTGACAAACGGGCAAAAAGTCAATAAAAAGGCATTTGCCGTAACTTGCCGCAGTTTGTTCGCAACCCCGAAAAAGCTGTAATATCCCGACTTGTTGACAAAATATTGACATTTTTCTTCCTCCAAAACGATTGCATATAATAACCGCAATTACAAAAAAATGAGAGAATAATCAAAACCATCTGAACCTATGCCATCGGAAATAATCAGAATTCATAGATCAAATTAATTTCATTGTCTGTACTTCCGATGATTTGTTGACAGTAAAATCCGCCCGTGATATGATATAATTTACTTAGACAAATAAGAATTTGCAGGAATGATTTTATGAGTGAAGTACATTACGATTCAAAAACAAAAATGCTGGGCGGATTTCCGAAAATCAAAAAGCTCGGTGCTGTCAGTCCTAACGGTGAAAGCACTCCGTTTGTGTGGAACAACCGACTGATGAGGCTCGAACTTGACGATGCAACAAACGGCGTTGATTCCGATTATAAAACCTCTGCCGTAATCCGTGACAGAGAAACAGGTGAAATCATTTCACGGTTTGGTGAAGAATGTTACTATTACTCGTTCTATCAGGAAAACGATACGGCATATGTTCTCGGCACAAAAAGCGAAAACGGCATGCTTTGCGGAGACACAATAATGCTTTACGAAAGCAGGAATCTGATTAACTGGTCAAGCCGTATTCTTGTAACCCGTGACGGTTGGCAGTTTTTTAATTCTTCTCTGACAAAGGGTGAAAACGGCTATGTGTTGCTCCTTGAATTCGGTCCGCACCCATTCAGCTACACCTTTGCGGCTTCTCCCGATATGTTGAATTGGAATTTTATGCCCGATGAATGTGTCTTCGGTAAAGACCGTTATGTGGGCGGACCGTGGATGAAATACAGCAGAGGCTGGTACTATATAATAGCTGTTGAAGAATTGCCTGCATCAAGATACACAAATTATATTTACCGCACAAAGAATTTCAAGGACTGGTATTCGGGATATTATAATCCTTTGTTTATGCCGTCGGATGACGACAGAATTATCTCGCCTTATGCCTTTGATTTGAGCGATAAATTAAAAGAGCAAATCCGCACAGGCTTTATCAGCAGCAATTCCGATATTGATATGTGTGATTGGAACGGCAAAACACTTTTTACATATAACGCAGGAAATCAGCTTGGCTTTTATTTTCTTGCCGAAGCGGAATACGACGGTTGCGTTGCGGATTTTCTTGAATCAAATTTCCGCTGATACGGAGGCTTTATGTTTACTTATTTTCATTGCTATCATCCGCAAACGTGGGAAGCACAGAAAGAATGCGGACTTATTGATGAGCACGCAGGCGTGCGTTTTATGCAGACTGCAACTCTGCCCGAAGAACTGAAATTCAATAATCTTGCAGCAAAAGGCTCTTCATTTTATAATATGATGCTTGAAAACCGACTGCCGATGTATATTGACCGCTTGCAGGGCGGTGTTGTTTTTGAAGATTATAAATATGATTGGCGGCTCGTTGATTGCTACCGTGAGATGCTCGGTGATAAATTCATCGGTTTTCAGATGCACGAATGGATGAACAACCTTGCAAGCGATTTGCGGAGAATCAGCGAATGTATCGGCGATTTGCCCCGGACGGAAGAAAACATAACCAAATCCGTTATGGGCAAATATCCGATGAATTATCTGTGGCTTGAGGCACAAAGTGCAAAAGAATATGCTCTGTGCGGCAATCCGCAAACTGCCGACGAATTCATAAATCTTGCCGAAACGCTTTTCAAAAACAGATATGAACTCTGCTCGGGTCAGCTTATACCTTGCGACAGCTACGGCTTGGCATATCAGACGGAGATAAACTGCGGGGTAAAGCATTTTATGCCCGAAATCGGTGCGCAGACACCCGATACACGCATACAGATTGCATACGCGAGAGGTATGGCAAGAACAAAAAATACATCGTTCGGAATTTACTACGAGCCGTGGGGCGGAAAGCCTTTCAGCACCTGCTGCTATCACAAAGAAAATGAAAATGAATGGGGAATCAAAGGTCTCGGCGATCTTGCCTATGAAACAAAGGGCTGCAACGGCGGAAGCTCACGCTCACTTCAAAAGCGTATTCAGCTTTACGGCTATTTCGCAGGTGCGGATTTCATAAGCGAAGAATGGGGAATGTGCAACACCTTCTACGACTGGAAGGATTTTGAACTGACACCTTACGGAAAAATCAAACTTGATTTCCTTAATATTATCAAAAATTATCCTAAAGAGAAAATCGGCACACCCTACACTCCCGTTGCGGTTGTTCTGCCGAAGGACTTATTCGGAATAGCCGGGCTGGATGACGGTGAGAATCAGACTGTTTTCGGATATCCGCTTTCAGGCAGCACTGCAGGAAAAATGCGCAATGTACGCAAGGCACTTAAATCATTGCTTTCAAATCCGTCCGATATGGTCGGCTGTGAAACGGCGAACATAATCAACAGCGATATTCCCGACTGCATTGACGTTATTCACGAGGATTATTTTCTACTGCACGAAGATTACAAATTCTTTGTTGATTTGACGGGTAACCCCGAATTCAGCAGAAATCACCGCTGCATATCGGTTGAAGAAGCACCCGATATACTGAAAAATCTGCTTCCGTGTGAAGTAAACGGCGGTGTGCATTGGTTTGTCAACAAAACCGCAGGCGGCTGGCTGCTTGTTATGTTCAACAACAGCGGAATTGAACGCAGCGTTGAAAAGGGAGAATATATTTTACGCGAAGGCATACGGAAAGCTGCCGTCAGACTGAAAAACGGACAAAAGCTGAATATTCTTGAAGGTGCAAATGATATTCACTTTGAAAACGGCACATATCATATTGAATTGCAACCGGGAGCTTGGTTTTTGGCAAAATTCAAATAATTGTGATTTCGTGTAATATAATCTATTTATTTAATAAATCAGCGGTGATAAATATGTTAAAGTTATTTATTCAAGCAATAACTAAATTTATATTTGGTTTTATTTTGATTGGGATATTGATATTTGTACCTGCAGGTACTTTTTCATTCTTTAACGGATGGCTATTTATGGGAATTTTATTCGTACCAATGTTTTTTGCAGGAATTGTGATGATGTTCAAAAATCCTAACCTGTTAAAAAGCAGACTGAATGCAAAAGAAAAGCAACGGGAACAAAGTACTGTAATAAAATTGAGCGGTCTTATGTTCCTGGCAGGTTTCATTGTTGCGGGTCTGGATTTCCGTTTTGATTGGTTCACTCTGCCAAGAGGTGTTGTAATCGGCGCTGCGACGGTTTTTCTTCTGGCATACATCCTTTATGCAGAAGTACTCAGAGAAAACACATACCTTAGCCGTACCATTGAAGTACAAGAGAATCAAAAAGTTATTGATACAGGTTTATACGGTATCGTCAGACACCCGATGTATAGTGTAACATTACTTTTATTTTTATCAATGCCGCTTGTGTTGGGGTCAATATATTCATTTTTAATTTTTCTCGTATATCCCATTATTATTGCAAAAAGAATCAAAAGCGAAGAAGACTTTCTCGAAAAAGAACTTGACGGCTATCGTGAGTATAAGCAAAAAGTCAAATACCGATTAATCCCATTCGTTTGGTAACAGTAAAATAAATATCAATTTACCCCGATATCGAAAATATCAAAGGAGAAATCTTTATGAAACATTGCGGAACGCAAAGATTGGAAACAGAAAGACTGATTCTGAGAAGATTTGTCAAAGAAGATTATATCGCTGTCTATAAGAATTGGGCATCTGACCCGGAAGTAGCAAAATACCTAACGTGGCAAGTTCATCCAAACGAAAAGGTAAGCAAACAAGCAGTAAAGTCTTGGCTGAAACAATATTCTGATGATAATTATTATCATTGGGCTATTGTTTTAAAAGATAACGGCGATGAACCGATTGGCGGTATTGATGTTGTATTAATCAACGAAGACGTTTCAATGGTGCATATTGGATATTGCATCGGAAGAAACTGGTGGCATCAAGGCGTTACGTCTGAAGCACTCAAAGCGGTTATGGATTATTTATTTGATGTTGTAAATGTTAATCGCATTGAATCAAGACACGACACGAGAAATCCGAATTCGGGCAAAGTAATGCAAAAATGCGGAATGAAATATGAGGGCACTCTGCGTAGTGCCGATAAGAATAATCAGGGCATTTGCGACATCAGTTATTATGCTTTGCTGAAATCAGAACGATAAATCTAGCTAATGTTTGTCAAGTCCAAATTTTGCGATGTTGCTCCTAAAAAAAGGGCGCAGAAAGTTAACCCACCAGATTGCGGGCTTTAAAAATTTGTGTATAATGAAAGAGATCTACCTGTAGAGTTCCATTGCT
>JAZNFD010000275.1:0-4139 GCA_045588975.1 Acutalibacteraceae bacterium
CGATTACTACGAAAACAACAAAAAAATCGGGTCAATTGCAGGCTACACTCCGATGATTGACCTGCCTGCCGATTATAAAAATGATGTGTTTGCCGCATACCGTTCGTGCAGCTGGACCTGGGCAACCTGGAAAGACCGCTGGGAAGGTGTCGATTGGGAACTTGAAGAAATAAACGATTTCTATAACTCCCCCAAGCTTATTCGCCGACTCAATTCAAACGGCAGTGACAGATTTATGCGTCTTTACCGCCAGACAAAAGGCAACGGCAGCTCGTGGTCTGTAAGATTCGGTGCACATCTTGTTAAAAATGATTTGCTGACGGTTTATCCGAGATTTTCATATAACAGCAATATCGGTTGTGACGAATCGGGTGTTCACAGCAAAGCCGATGACGCAGAAAAAATGCGTGTTGACCTTTCAAAAGCAATTGAAAATCCCGTTCTGACTGATGTTGATATCGACAGCAGAATTCAGAAGATTATGAAAAAACACTATTCCTATGGATTTATTTCCGAGATTAAGAAGTTCGTTGCAACGGTTCTAATTGTTATCAAAGAAAGATTGAGATGAGATAATGGAAAATCAGGCTCTCATAAGCGTAATAATCCCCGTCTACAATGTTGAGGCATATCTGCGCGAATGCGTTGACAGCGTTTTAAGCCAGACATATCAGAATTTTGAGATTATTCTTGTCGATGACGGGTCAACGGATTCTTCGGGTCAGATTTGTGATGAGTACGTCGAAAAGGATGAGCGTATCACTGTTATTCACCAGAAAAACGGTGGTCTCTCGGTTGCAAGAAACACCGGATTATCCGAAGTAAACGGAGATTATGTTTACTTTCTTGACAGCGATGACTATATTAGCAAAAATACATTTGAATCTCTTCTCATAATTGCTGAAAAGGATAACAGTGATGTTGTGTTTTTTGATGCCGTTTCTTTTGCAGATACAAATGATTTTACGGTTAAACAAAACTACATCCGAAAAAACAAATATAAAACAGATTGCGGTATTAATATTTTTTGTCAGATGACTAAAAGCAAAGAGTTTCACAGTGCCGTTTATCTTATGATGTTCAAAAAACAATTTATTGAAAGTAATAAATTGTTTTTCGTACCCGGTATTTTACATGAGGATATGGTTTTTACTTATCAAGCCCTCTGCTTAGCACAAATAGTTTCGCAACACTCTGAAGCTCTTTATTACCGCAGATACAGAAAAAACTCAATTATGACATCATCTAAAACAAAAAAACATTTTACGAGTTGTATAGATGTCAGTAAAATCAACACAAAATTCACACACGATAATTTCAAGAACAATACACCTGATGAAATTTATCAATATCTGTCCAGGTGCGCATTCAATGTTTTTAACGTATACGAAAAGCTTAATAAAAAAGACAAAAAATCCTGTAAATCAGAACTGAAATGTTTTAAAAACAATGTTCTTAAAAACAACGCGTTCAAGGATAAATCACTAAAAATGCGTTGTTACGGAAAATCGTTCTGGTTTATATACAAAGTAATTGATAAAACAGTCGGCAGACTGCTGAAAGGAACAAAATGAGCAACAAAGAAAAAATTCTGATGGTTATGCCCGTTATGAAAGGCGGAGGTGCAGAAAGAGTTGCATCCTTGATTCTTAACGAATTCAGTCGCAACGGATATGACTGTGAATTTTTGCTCACTTCATCACAAAAAGAGGATTGCATAAATCGTGATCTTAATGCCGATATCCCCATAACCTCTGTTTACAGCAATAAAAAAAGTTTGATTTTTAAGGCTTTGGAACTTATCTCATCCGTTCTGTGCAAACCTTTTGAATTGCTCGGTTTATTTGTTCCTGCCCACTTTGCTTATCTTTCGTTTGTTTCGCAATATCACTCGGAAATTAATGCTTTAAGAAACAAACTAAAAAACGAACCCGGCTCAAAAATCATTTCATTCCTTCAGCCTTCAATCCCCTTGACACTTCTTGCAACAAGAGGACTCCCCAACAGAGTGGTTGTTTCCGAAAGAGCAGACCCCTACCGTCTGCTTAAAAAACGTTACGGTTATAACTTCATTAAGAAGTACTATCAGCGTGCCGATGCTGTTGTGTTCCAGACTAACGACGCAAAGGATGCTTATCCTGATAACATTTCTGAAAAAGGAACAGTTATCTTTAATCCCATAAACGACAAACTTCCCGAGCCGTATCACGGCGAAAGAGAAAAATATATCACCACATTCTGCCGTATTTCAAGGCAAAAAAATCTTCCCGTGCTTGTCGAAGCTTTTTCGGATTTTCATAAGGAGTTCAGCGATTACAGACTCAAAATCATTGGTGAACCCCAGAATGATGATGACAGAGCACACCTTACAGAAACAAAAGCACTTGCCGATAAGCTCGGTGTTACGGAATACATTGATTTTTTACCATTCAGTGCACAAGTTCATGAGCTTGTTATACGTGATGCTATGTATGTCAACTCGTCAGATTATGAGGGTATGTCAAATGCTATGCTTGAAGCAATGGCAATCGGAATGCCCGTTGTGTGTACGGATTGTCCTATAGGCGGTGCAAATGCCATTATTCAAAACAACGAAAACGGCATACTCACCAAGGTGGGTGATGCAAAAGAAATGTGTGAAGCGATGAAGAAAATTGCCGGCAACAAAGAGTTTGCAGATAAGCTGTCGCAAAATGCCTCACAAATCAGATATGACCTCTCACTTGAAAACACAGCAAAAAAATGGATGGAGCTTTTATAAATGAAAAAACAGTTGCTTTTTGTAATCAATCATCTGACCATAGGCGGTATTCAGAAAACTCTGATTTCCGCTCTTAAAGTGATTGATTACGATAAGTATGATGTTACGGTTTATCTCCGCAAAAACAGAACCGACCTACTTCCTTTTATTGATGATAGAGCAACTGTAACAGTAAATGATGACACAAACAAGTATTACAGAAAACCGCGTGCTGTTTGGCTTCAGTTATTAATTGAAATATACAAACTAACAGACAAGAATCAAAAAGCAGAAAAGGTAAAAAAAGAGCTCAAGGAACTGATAAATCAGTACTGTATGAAATATGAGCACAAAACTTTCTTTGCCGATAAAAAATATGACATAGCAATAGCCTATGCAAACGGCTATCCCGCTTATTTTGTTGCGGATTATGTAAATGCAGATGAAAAAATCATCTTTTTCCACACAAGCACAAATGACTTGCCCGAGGTACACGAAAAATTCATCTCAAAATTCGATAAAGCCGTTGCGGTTCATAGCGGTTTGATACCCTTGATTTCAGAATGGCATCCGTGCCTTAAAGATAAAATATCGGTTGTTGAAAACTATGTTGATACCGATTCGCTGAAAAAACAAGCGTCCGAAAAATCAATCTCAACACCTGAAGACAAAACCGTTTTATGTTCCTGCGGTAGATTCGCTCCCGTAAAAGGTTTTGATATGGCTGTTGAAACTGCAAAAATATTGAAAAATAGCGGAGAAAAATTTATCTGGTACTTTGTCGGCGACGGTTCAGAAAAAGACAAAATTGTAAATCTTGTAAAGAAATATGGTCTTTCAGATAACATTGTTTTCGCAGGAATGCAAAAGAATCCTTATCCTTATATGGCAGCTTGCGATATCTATGTTCAGCCATCATATGAAGAAGCTATGCCCGTTACAATCATTGAAGCTCACAGACTCGGTAAACCTGTTATCACAACAGCTACCGTTGGCGGATGCAAGCTCGTTAAAAACGATGTAAACGGAATAGTCTGCGAAATAAATCCCGAAGCAATAGCAGAAAGTATAACCACACTTATTAATAATAAAGAGAAATATAACCATATAACAGACAATCTTAAATCAGCAGATTATTCTGACGAATTTGAAAAATACAAAGAGCAATGGAAGGCTCTTTTAGAGGGGTGAAGCAAATGAAATTCAGCATACTTGTTCCGGTATACAATGTTGAACAGTACCTTGAGCAGTGTGTTGAATCATTGCTTAACCAGACCTACAAGGGCGATTACGAAATAATTCTCGTCGATGACGGCTCAACGGATTCATCGGGTGCGATTTGCGATAAATATGCGAAAAATTATCCCGACAGAGTTAAAGTTGTTCATAAGAAAAATGA
>JAZNFD010000276.1:0-15825 GCA_045588975.1 Acutalibacteraceae bacterium
TACCCTCTCTGCCTTCGTCGGTATTAGCAACTGCACCGCGAAGTGACTTTGCGATAAGCTCGATTGCTTTAATGTGGAACATATCGCTCATTTCCCAAGCACCCTTGGTGATATAACCCTCGATAGCGTGGGTAAGAGCGTCCATACCTGTTGCAGCGGTAAGACCTGCGGGCATTGTTGACATCATGTCGGGGTCAACAACGGCAACAACGGGGATGTCGTGAACGTCAACGCAAACCATCTTTCTGTTGTTCTGTGCGTCGGTGATAACGTAGTTGATTGTAACTTCTGCAGCTGTACCAGCGGTTGTGGGAACAGCAATGATGGGAACGCACTTGTTCTTTGTGGGAGCAACGCCCTCAAGTGAACGTACATCAGCGAATTCGGGGTTAGCGATGATGATGCCTACTGCCTTTGCTGTGTCCATTGATGAACCGCCGCCGATAGCAACGATGCAGTCTGCACCGCTTGCCTTGAATGCTTCAACGCCTGCCTGAACATTTTCGATTGTGGGGTTAGCCTGAATTGTGCTGAAAACATCGTAAGCGATGTCAGCGCCCTTGAGAACGTTGAAAACCTTGTCAGCAACGCCGAACTTGATGAGGTCGGGGTCGCAGCAAACAAGAGCCTTTGCAAAGTTTCTTGCCTTGAATTCATCGGCGATAGCAGCAATTGCGCCCTTGCCGTGGTATGATGTTTCGTTGAGTACAAATCTGTTAGCCATTGTTATTTCCTCCGGTTAATTATATTTATTAAAGGTTAAGAAAATCTCTTCTGTATACGTCTTCAAGCTTGAAAGCCTTGACGATTTCAACAAGGTCGGGGTCTGTGATTGTGTTGACTCTGGGAAGGTGAGCGGTCATCATATAAAGCTGAGCAGCCTTTTCAACTGTTTCAATAAGACCGAAAGCTTCGTCAAGGTCCTTGCCGCAGCCGTAGATGCCGTGCTGACCCCAGATAACAAGGCGGAATTCCTTCATCTTTTCAGCTGTTGCGATACCGATTTCGTTAGTGCCGCAAACCATCCAGGGAAGAACGCCGATGCCGTCGGGGAAAACAACCATGCACTCTGTGCACATCTCCCAGAGAGAATGAGTGAACTTCTTTTCGGAAAGCTCGTGAACATATGTCATTGCGAGGGTGTTTGTGGGATGGCTGTGCATGATAACTCTGTTTTCGGGATTCTTTGAGAGTCTTGAGATGTGGCTCATAAGATGAGCGGGAAGCTCCGAAGTGGGTCTGCCGCCGTCTTTGTACCCCCAGAGAACATTGGCTGTTGTGCCGTCTTCTGCAATTCTGATGATACCGAGATTTGTTTCGGGATCATCTTCAACATTCTTGAAGTATTTGCCTGTACCTGTAACAATAAAGATTTTGCCTGCAAGAACTTTTGCATCAAATCCCATGTCAAAGCTTCTGATGGGGGAGTCGATGTCGAGATATTCGGCAACTTCGTCATTTTCGAGCATAACGCTGATGTTGCCGCCGTTTCTTTCGTCCCAGCCCATACGGTACATATTTGCTGTTGCTTTGCACATTCCTACCACGAAGGGTGCTTCAAAGATGTTTTTCATTTTCTGTTCACCAATACCTTTTCTTCATATTCTTTAATGCTGTTTAAGTAGCAATTTTCAACGTTTTGTCTGCTGAGGAATTCAGCCCAGATGTCGCCGAGAGGCATAGTTTTCATTTCTTCGCTGAGAATCATAAGCTCGGTGAAGTTTGCTTCGTCCTGAAGTGCCTGCATTTTCTCTGAAGGCTGAAGGAGAGCAAAAAGAAGAGCCTTCTGAACGTTTCTAACGCCCGTTACCCACGCACTTATGCGATTGATAGATGCGTCGAAATAGTCGGTTGCGATGAAAACTCTGTCAAGCGCATCGTTGCGGACAATTTCCTTTGCGATTTCTTTTGTTTCGTCATCGAGAATGATAACGTGGTCGCTGTCCCAGCGTACGCCTCTTGTGATGTGGAGCGCGATTTTATCGCTGAATGCGAGCATTGAGGGGATTTTATCCGAAACAAGCTCGGTCGGATGATAGTGGCCGTTATCCATAAGAGGCACGATGCCTTTCTGAATCGAGTAGCTCAGGCAGAATTCCGCCGAGCCTACGGTGTAGCTCTCAAGACCGATGCCGAATACCTTTGATTCGAGAGTTATGTAAACATTGTTTTTATCATAAGGGGTTTCAAGAATTTCGTCAAGCGATTTCCTGAAACGGAGACGGGGAGACATACGGTCTGCGGGGATGTCCTTATATCCGTCGGGAATCCAGATGTTCATAACGCAGGGATATCCGGTCTCTTTTGCAAAGTAATCGGAAAGCTCAACGCATCTCTTGCCGTGTTCAACCCAGAATTTACGCACGTTTTCATCGGGTGATGAAAGGGTGAGACCGTCTTTGACCATAGGATGCGAGAAAAATGTGGGATTAAAGTCGATGCCTATGTTTCTCTCTTTTGCAAACTCAACCCATCTTGCGAAATGTTCGGGTCTGAGAGCGTCTCTGTCCGCTCTGTTGCCGTCGAAAATTGCATAGCAAGCGTGAAGATTGAGTTTCTTTTTGCCGGGGATGAGGCTGAAAGCCTTGTCTATATCCGCCATAAGCTCTTCGGGTGTGCGTGCTTTGCCGGGGTAGTTGCCGGTTGTCTGAATACCGCCGGAAAGCGCATCTTCGCTGTCGAATCCGCCAACGTCATCGCCCTGCCAGCAATGGACGGAAACTGTTATATCGCTGAGCTTTGCGAGAGCATCTTCGGCGTCGATACCGAATTTTGCATAAAGCTCTTTTGCACTTTCGTATCTGTTCATCGATTTACCTCCGTGTTTGAGATTGGGGAAAGTCCATACAAAATATATGATACACTTGTTTAAGTTTTTTGTCAATAAAAGACTGCTATTGATTTTATTTTCAAATAAGTGTATAATATAATAAATTTGCATAAAATTTGACAAAAATAAAAATGCGGATGTGGATTTATGCTTAACTACAAATATAAAATGTCGGTGGTAATTCCCGTTTATAACTGTGAGGAACATCTTGAAAGCTGTCTTGAAAGTCTTAACAGGCAGACTATGAGCAGAGCGGATTTTCAGATTGTTTTTGTAAATGACGGTTCAAAGGATAACAGCGGAATGATATGTAAGACCTTTTCCGCTGCCGATGAAAATATTGTTTATTTTGAGAAAGAAAACGGCGGAGTTTCCAGTGCAAGAAACAAGGGCATCGAGCTTTCGGAAGGCAAATACATTATTTTTCTTGATTCTGATGACACAATTTCCGACAACACTCTCGAAACCATATATAATTTTTTTGAAGCTCATTATGACGAAACCGATATCGTGACTTACACAATCAATTATCTGAGCGAAAAAGGTGTTGTCACAACTCATAAACGTTATGACCTTCTCGGCAACAACGGAATTTATGATATGGACCCCCGTATGCTTCAGACAACAATGAATGTATGCGTCAAAAATGTTCCTGAAAACGAAAGAGTGCTTTTTGACGAATCACTTTCACTCGGCGAGGATCAGTTCTATATTTTTTCATGGATGATGAAAAAGCAGAAGTTCGGTTTTGTAAAAGAAGCGGTGTATACTTATTTCCGCCATTCGAATTCCGCTAGCTCGGTAATGAACAATCCGTACTACTGCTTTGATCAGTACGCATCATTCCTTGAAAGACTTATTGATTTCGCAAAGGACAAAAACGGAAAGCCGCATCCCGTTGCACAGGCGTTGGTAATTTATAATCTCGGCTGGAGAATAACATCGGATATGCTTGTCAGCCATATTGATGAAGAAACCGAAAAAAATCAGCTTGAACGCCTCAGAAACATTCTTAAGCAGATTGACAACAGAATAATCTGCAACTCGATTTATGTTGACACTTTCCATATCGAGTATCTGATGCGCCTGAAAGAAGAAAAGAATAACTATGCTTTGAACAGCAGCGTTTTCAGTGCGTTCAATGAAGGTTATCTCTGGTTTTCGCAGGAACACACAATTGTGCTTAACACCCTGAGAATTCACAACAACCGTTTCTGTGTTAACGGATATATCAAAAACGGTGTTCTCGATTATAAAAACATCTGTTTGTCTTACTCTGACGTCAATAATAAACTTCACGAAATTCCTTTGCAGGATACAACATTCAGTTATTATAAAGGACGAACAAAAACCAACTGCTTCGGCGGTTTTGATTTTGAAGTTGAGCTTTCCGGAATTAACAGCTTCACATTCATTATGGAAATTGACGGAGTTACAATTGTTCCTAAAATTCTGTTTGGCTTTAAATGTGCAATAAACGGTGCAAAAACCAAGGCTGCGTGCGGTGAATTTACTTTTGAATTCAATCCCAAAACAAGAATTTTTGATATTTGCAAGGCAAATGAAGCAAAACTTAAGGAGTATTCGGCTTATGCTGATGAGGCTGTAAAGGCAGATAACAGCAGAGCTTTGTTTTATCGTAAAGCCGCAAGAATGCTTCGTAACGGAAAAGAAATCTGGCTTTACTGTGACAGAGAAAATATTTTTGACAATGCTTATCAGCAGTTCATTCACGATTTATCGAAAAATGACGGTGTTGAAAGATACTATGTTACCGACGGACTCAAAGACCCGTCGAAGTATTTCAATAAAGAGCAGAGAAAGCATCTTGTTAAATTCAAGAGCATTAAACATAAGCTTTTGTTCCTTAACTGCAAAAAAATTCTCACATCGTTTAATTCGCTTACAATCATCTCTCCCTTTGACGGTATGCCGTTGAAGTGGTATTCAGATATAACCGATTATGAGGTTATATATCTTCAGCATGGAATTCTTCACGCAAATCTTCCCTTGCTTTATTCAAAGGAAAGGTCGAATGTTGATAAGGTTGTTGTATCTTCCGAATTTGAATTTAACAACTTTATAAAAGACTATAATTTCAGAAAAGAAGACCTTATCCGTTCGGGTATGCCGAGATTTGATACAATTGATAAATCCGTGAAGCCCAAAAACAGAATTCTGTTCTCTCCCTCATGGCGAAAGAATCTTATCGGAGATTATGTAAACAACACAAGAGTGCTCTATGAAGATAAGTTCCTTGCATCTCCGTTCTTTGTTCAGATAAACGAATTTCTGAATTCGGATAAGCTGGCACAGATACTTGAAAAATACGACCTCATTCTCGATTTCAAGAATCATCCCATTTTCAGCCCTTATAATCATTGCTTCAAGGTTAACAACCCCAGAATCAATATCGTTCAGGGCGATATTGAGATGCAGGATTATGCTCTTATGATAACCGACTATTCATCGATTGTTTTTGATTTTGTTTATCTTCAAAGACCGATTCTTTATTTTGTTCCCGATTACGAGCAGTTCAGAGCCGGCGTTACTCACAGCTATTATAAACTTGATTTACCGCTTGAGGAGGGATTCGGCGAAGTTACCGAAACTGCCGACAACCTTGTCGGATATCTTGAAAAACTTGCCGGAAGCAAATTTAAGCCCGAAAAGATTTATGACGACAGAATGAAAAATTTCTTTATCACAAAAGATAATCATTGCGAAAAGCTTTATGAACTTCTGAAGTGATTTCTGTTTTTAGGAGAATGACTATGTCTGTTCAAAATCCGAATCCCGATTCCGCAAGCAGAGGTCAGAAATGGGATATACTTAAATTTATATTGATTTTTCTTGTTGTTCTCGGTCATGTTGCTGATTATTATACGCCCGATTCCGAAATAATGAGAGGTGTATATCTTACCATTTATGTTTTTCATATGCCTGTTTTCTTTTTTGTGTCAGGTCTTTTTTCAAAGAAGACCATTGATGAAAAAAGAAAAGACAAGGTTATCGGTTTTATTATGATGTATGTGTTTATGAAGGTTGTTGTTTTCATAACACAGTTGCTTGCGGGTGTCAGACCAAAGTTTGATTTGTTTTCCGAAGGAGGATTTCCCTGGTATCTTCTTGCAACGGCATTCTGCATGATGTTAACGATGCTGCTGAAGGATTTTTCGTGGAAATACGTTCTGACGTTCAGCATAATAATCGCCTGCTTTGCAGGATATAACGACAATATCGGCAACTTCTTGTGTCTTTCAAGATTTATTGTTTTTTATCCGTTTTATTATGTCGGATATATTGCTGACAGAGAAAAAGCCGAGAAATTCTGTAAGGGAAAACCGCAGAAGATTATTTCTGCAATTCTGATTGTTGCCTTGATAGTATTTGTTGCTTATAAAGGCGATGATATATATTGGACACGCCTTTTGCTTACGGGCAGAAACCCTTATTCTTCACTGAACGGTAACTTCCATTTCGGATTCTTGTTCAGGCTGGTTTATTACGCCGTTGCATTTGTTATCGGAACTGCGGTGGTGATTCTCACTCCCGAACGAACACCAAAGGGTCTGCTTGCAAAGCTCGGACAGCGTACCCTGGGAGTTTATGTTTTCCATTATTCTGTTCTTTACTTGGTTTTCAATGTACTTGACTGTAAACAATATGTCGGAGAATGGATTGTTGTGCCGTTGGCATTGATTATAACTCTGCTGTTATCGGCAAGGTTTATAACCGCATTTTTACAGAAAATAATGAATGTTCCCCGAAGAATAACCGAATAAAAAATTTAAAACGCACAGCAATGCATTTAGCCTGCTGTGCGTTTTTTGTCATCGGAGTGATTTAATTTTTGCTTCCAGTTTATCAAGGTTTTCTTTTGTCGTTGCCCAGCTTGCGCAGAAGCGTACGCCGTTTCTGCCGTCGGGGAGCGATGCCCAATAGTCGAAAGTGAATTCCTTGCCGATTGTTTCAAGCTCGCAGTCGGTGAGTATCGGGAATTGCTGGTTGGTTTTTGAATCAAAAAGGAATTCGTATCCGTTTGAAGCAAAGATATCGTGAATCCTTTTTGCGCATTTTATTGCATAAGCGGATATCTCGAAGTAAAGTCCGTCCTCAAAGAGAGTTTCAAACTGAATTCCGAGCAGTCTGCCTTTTGCGAGAAGACCGCCTTTTTGCTTGATAACATATCTGAAATCTTTTTTGAGATATTCGTTGTTTATAACAAGCGCTTCGCCGAAAAGAGCTCCGACCTTTGTGCCGCCGATATAGAATATATCGCAGTTTGCAGCAATGTCGGGGAGGGTCAGGTCACAGCCCTCGCTTGCAAGACCGTAGCCGAGTCTTGCGCCGTCAATATAAAGAAACATTCCCGTTTTCTTGCAGACAGAATAAATATCCTCAAGCTCTTTTTTTGTGTAAATTGTGCCGCCTTCGGTGGGAAATGAAATATAAACCATCGCAGGCTGAACCATATGCTCTGCGCATAAATCGTTATGGTGAGAATCGCAGCATTCACGGATTTGCTCTGCGGTCAGCTTGCCGTCCGACGAGGGGAGAGCAAGCACTTTGTGACCCGTAGCCTCGATTGCACCGCTTTCGTGAACGTTGATATGACCCGAAACTGCGCTTATAACACCCTGATGAATGCGGAGTGCGCTGCTGATAACGGTTGTGTTGGTCTGCGTTCCGCCGACGAGAAAATGTACGTCGCTGTCGGGTGCGTTGCAGGCTTTTTTAATCAGTTCTTTTGCTCTGTCGCAATGCGGGTCGCAGCCGTAGCCTGCGGTCTGTTCCATATTTGTTTCAACAAGCTTTTCGATTATCCTCGGATGTGCGCCCTCGAGATAGTCGCAGTCAAATCTTATCATTTTATTTCTCCTTCATTTTTCTTTCACTGAGAATACCCGTGAAGCAAATCACCGCCGCCGCAATGCATATGCAAAGCATTATGATGAACACGGCATTCCAGCCGAAATTCTGCGAAACCGCACCGAGGGTGTAGGATGTGACGGTGCTTCCGACATAGCAGAATGTGTTGAGAAGTCCCGCTGCAAAGCCTGCGTTGAGCATTTTTCTGTGGTCAAGTGCAAACATACTTGTAATAACGTTGTTTATCATTGCCATTCCGCAGGCAACGCAGATGAAGCAAATCATAATTGTTACGATATTATGTATCTTCATCGAAAGAAGAATACCGCCGCAAAGGATTGCCGAGAAAACATAGAATATGCAGTTCATTGCCGCGTGAGATCTGATTTTTTCGTGAACCTTCTTTGCGATTGCAGCGCCCATGGTTGAAACCATCGGCAAAAGGAGGGTCAGAAGAATCGAGAATGACTGGGAAACTCCGAATTCCTCATAAAGCACCGAGGGTACCCACGTGTTGATGCCGTCTTTTATGAATCCGTTGGCAATGCCTGCAAAAGCTGCAAGGTAAAGTGCAAGAATAACGGGTTTTGCCATTCTGACTTTTTCGCCTTTTGCTTCTTCGATCTGTGCGATTTTTTCGGGTGCTTTTCCGAAAAGAGTCAACCATATAACCGCACTTATAACCAGAACAGCCGATGCGACGTAAAAAACAATCTGCCAGCTTCCGAATTTAACGGAAACCGATGATATTCCGTATGCAACAAGCGTGCCTATTGCAACCGTAGTACTCATCGCAAGGATTGCTTTCGGCAGCTTTTTGTCGGAAACAAAGTCCGAAAGAGTTTTGATAAGCGTACTCCATAAAACAGACTGAACAATACCGTTGCCCATCCAGATGAATTTCATAATCGAAATATCATTGCATACGGGCATCAGGATATTGAAAACGGCAGAGCACATCAGCGATATGAATATCATTATTTTTGCGTTGTATTTCTTCGAAAGAATGCCGTTTACAAGCTGACCTGCACCGTACGCAAAGAAAAAGAATGAGCTGACAAGACCGGCGTCTGCTTTTGTCACTCCGAGGTCAGAGATGATTGCGACGATTGATGCGTTGAAATTGAGTCTGCCGACATATGCCGCCGTATATGCGAGCCAGCAGATAAATATTATTTTGCTTTCGTTTTTTTGATTTGTTAAAGTTTTCATTTTGTTACCTTCTTCCAATCGGATAGTCTATCACTTTTCTGCGTTTTGGTCAATACTGTCATTGACAATAATTCTAAAACAATATATAATATAGTTACAATCCTGACATAAGGAATTATCCGAGTGAAAGGTGCTGTTCTGACTGCCGACAAAGTCGCTGAAACATAAACAAAAAAGCTGAACTGCACCTTTTTCAGGTGCAGTTTTCTTTTTTGCGGAGGTTATTATGGAAAAAAGAATAGCGGTTATCGGCATTATTGTCGAAAACAAGGATTCGGTTGAAACTCTCAATTCTCTTCTTCACGAGTTCGGCGATTGCATTGTCGGCAGAATGGGTCTGCCGTATAAAGAGAGAAATCTCAGCATAGTCAGCATTGCCGTCGATGCTCCTCAGAATACCATTTCGGAGCTTACGGGCAAAATCGGAAAGCTTGACGGAATAAGCGTCAAAACAGCTTATTCGAACAAGATTTTTGATGATTGATTTAATAAATAAGCTCGAAAAAGAGCGAAGCCTGACCCTTGAAGAATATGAGTTGCTGACAGAGAACCGAACAGAAGAAACCGCAAAAATGCTTGCAGAAAAGGCTGTCAAAAAAAGAAAAGAAGTCTATGGAAACGATGTTTATATCAGAGGATTAATTGAGATATCCAACATCTGCAAAAATGACTGTCATTATTGCGGAATCCGCAGGGGCAACAAGAGCTGTGAGCGTTACCGCCTGACAAAAGAGCAGATTCTTGCGTGCTGTGATGAGGGTTATCCTCTCGGCTACCGCACCTTCGTTTTGCAGGGCGGTGAGGATGCTTTTTTCACAGACGACTATGTGTGTGAAATAATCACTGCAATTAAAACAAAATACCCCGACTGCGCCGTGACTTTATCGCTCGGCGAAAGAAGCTTTGAAAGCTATAAAAGACTGCGTGAAGCGGGTGCGGACAGATATCTTCTCCGCCACGAAACCGCAGACAAAGAGCATTATGAAAAGCTTCATCCCGAAGACTTATCGTTTGACAACCGAATGGAGTGCCTTGCGAATCTTAAAAAACTCGGTTTTCAGACGGGATGCGGATTTATGGTCGGCTCACCGTATCAGACAAACAAAACCATTGCAAAAGATCTGAAGTTCATCGAAGAATTCAAGCCCGAAATGTGCGGAGTCGGTCCGTTTATACCGCATAAGGATACAAAATTCAAAGATTATCCCGCAGGAAGCGTTGAGATGACTTGCTATCTTCTTTCAATAATCAGATTGATTTCGCCCGACATACTTCTTCCGTCAACAACCGCACTCGGTTCAATCGATCCCGAAGGCAGAGAAAAAGGAATTCTCGCAGGTGCGAATGTGGTGATGCCCAATCTCTCACCCGAGGACGCAAAAAAGAAATATACACTTTATAACAATAAGCTTTCGAGCGGTGCAGAAGCTGCCGCAAACAAGCGCTTGCTTGAAGAAAAAATGAAAGCAATAGGATACAGTATAGTTACCGATATCGGTAATCACAAGAAAGGAAATTGATATGGCTGTTTATAATCCCAAATCACTCAAAGCAGAGGAATTCATCAATCACGAAGAGATTCTTGCAACAATAGAATACGCAGAGCAGAATAAGAATAATGTTGAGCTTATCGACAGCATTCTCGAAAAAGCACGTCCGAAGAGAACTGCGGAAGGAACAACCTGCGCAGGTCTTACCCACAGAGAGGCATCCGTTCTTCTCGCTTGTGAAATTCCCGAAAAAGTCGAGAAAATGATGAAGCTTGCTGAGGAAATCAAGCAGGCTTTCTACGGCAACAGAATTGTTATGTTTGCTCCTCTTTATCTTTCAAACTACTGCGTCAACGGCTGTGTTTACTGCCCCTATCACCTTAAGAATAAGCATATTGCACGCAAAAAGCTTACTCAGGAAGAGGTGGCAAAAGAAGTTATCGCTCTTCAGGATATGGGTCACAAGCGCCTTGCAATCGAAGCGGGCGAAGATCCTGTAAACAATCCCATTGAATATATCCTTGAATGCATAAAAACAATTTACAGCATCAACCACAAGAACGGTGCAATCCGCCGTGTTAACGTAAATATTGCCGCAACAACAGTTGAAAATTACCGCAAGCTCAAGGATGCCGGTATCGGCACTTATATTCTTTTCCAGGAAACCTATCACAAAGAAAGCTATCTCAAGCTTCATCCAACAGGTCCCAAGCACGATTATGACTATCATACCGAAGCTATGGACAGAGCTATGGAAGGCGGAATCGACGACGTCGGTCTCGGTGTGCTTTTCGGTCTTGAACTTTATAAATATGAGTTTGCGGGTCTTATGATGCACGCAGAGCATCTCGAAGCCGTTCACGGTGTAGGCCCCCACACAATCAGCGTTCCCCGACTCAAGAGAGCGGATGATATTGACCCCGATGCATTTGATAACGGCCTTGCGGACGAGCTTTTTGAAAAGCTTATCGCTTGCATCAGAATCGCCGTTCCTTACACGGGAATGATTATTTCAACCAGAGAATCCGAAGCCGTCAGAGGCAGGGCGCTCCGTCTCGGTATTTCACAGATAAGCGGCGCATCGAGAACGTCCGTCGGCGGTTACACCGAGGAAGAAAGACCTCACGATTCCGAGCAGTTTGACGTTTCCGACCAGAGAACGCTCGATGAAGTTGTGCGTTGGCTTATGGAGCTTAATCATATTCCGTCATTCTGCACCGCTTGCTACAGAGAGGGCAGAACGGGCGACAGATTTATGATGCTTTGCAAGAACGGTCAGATTCTCAATTGCTGCCACCCCAATGCTCTTATGACGCTTACCGAATATCTTGTTGACTACGCAAGCGAAGAAACAAAGAAAATCGGATTTGAGCTTATCAGAAACGAGCTTAAAAAGATTCCGGGCGAAAAGGTCAGAGCGATTGCCGAGAAGAATATTGAGGATATCAAAGCATCAAACCGCAGAGATTTCAGATTCTGAGGAGGTTTTTATGAGCCTTAACGAAACCGTTTCCGCCGAAAGAATCCATATCGGTTTTTTCGGACTCCGCAATGCGGGCAAATCAAGCGTTGTCAATGCCGTGACGGGTCAGAGTCTTTCGCTTGTTTCCGATGTCAAAGGCACTACAACCGACCCCGTAAAAAAAGCGATGGAGCTTCTTCCGCTCGGTCCCGTTGTTATCATTGACACCCCCGGTGTTGACGATGAGGGTGAGCTTGGCGGGATGCGTGTAAAACGTGCTAAGCAGGCACTCAACTACTGCGATATCGCCGTTCTTGTTGTGGATGCAACCAAATGTCTGCAAGCGGCAGACAAGGATTTGATTTCCGCGTTTGAAAACAAAAAAATCAGTTACGTTATTGCATATAACAAAGCTGATTTGCTTGAAAATATTCCCGCAAAAGATGATAATTCAATATATGTCAGCGCAACCGAAGGAACAAATATCAATGAACTCAAAGAAATGATCGCACGAACGGCAAAAGGGTGGGAGAGCGGCAAAAAGATTGTTGCCGACCTCATTGAAACGGGTGATCCGGTTGTTCTTGTTGTTCCGATTGATGAATCCGCGCCCAAGGGCAGACTTATTCTTCCCCAGCAGCAGGTAATCCGCGAGGTTATCGAAAGCGGTGCAACAGCAGTTGTCTGCCGTGATACGGAGCTTAAACAGACTCTCGCATCACTCGGCAAAAAGCCGAAGCTTGTCATTACCGATTCGCAGGCATTCGGCAGGGTTTCGAAAGATACACCCGATGATATCCCGCTGACTTCGTTCTCAATTCTTTTTGTGAGATATAAAGGTGATCTGACTGCCGCTGTTTACGGTGCGGCACAGCTTGACAAACTCAAAGACGGCGATAAGGTGCTCATTTCCGAGGGATGCACACATCATAGGCAGTGCAATGATATCGGCACGGTTAAAATGCCGAACTGGGTAAAAAAACACACAAATAAAAACATTGAATTTGCGTTCACAAGCGGCAAGGATTTTCCCGAGGATTTGTCTGAATATTCTCTTGTTATCCATTGCGGCGGCTGTATGCTCAATAACCGTGAAATGCAGTACAGATCGGGTCATGCAAAAGACAATGCCGTTCCGATGACAAATTACGGAATCGCAATTGCCCATATGCACGGAATACTCCGAAGAAGCATTGAGCTTTTCCCCGAAGCACTGGAAGCACTTGATAAATAAAATTCAAACCGCCGAGTTCAGTCTCGGCGGTTTTTCTGCGTCTTATTTAAGCTTCCATGCAAGGTCATTGAGGAAAAGTTCGTTTTCAAGTCCTTCGGGAGTTGTATCTTTATTGATGTGAACAAATTCAATGTTCATAATTCTTGCCCAGTCGCGGAGCATTTCTGCATCAGCGTCGTATGAGAGCACGGTGTGGTGTGCGCCGCCTGCGATAATCCAGCATTTTGCGCCTGTGCAAAGGTCGGGCATTGCTCTCCACATAACTCTTGCAACGGGGAGGTTGGGCATCGGAAGAATGGGCTTTACGCATTCGATATCCTGACAAATCATTCTCAGTCTGCCGCCCATATCAATAAGGCTGATAACAACCGCTGGCCCTGCCTTGCCTTCAAAAACAAGTCTTGCGGGGTCGCCCTTGCCGCCGATTCCGAGCGGATGAACTTCAATTCTGGGCTTATCTGCCGCAAGAGTGGGGCAGACTTCAAGCATATGTGCACCGAGCGAATATTCAGCGCCGGGTGCGAGATTATATGTATAGTCCTCCATAAATGCCGAGCCGCCGTTCATGCCCTCGGTCATAGCCTTGAGGATTGCGGTCATTGCGGAAACTTTCCAATCGCCTTCGCCGCCGTAGCCGTAGCCCTGCTCCATAAGACGCTGGCTTGCAAGACCGGGAAGCTGCTCCATTCCGTGAAGATCTTCAAAGGTGTTTGTGTATGCCTTGCAGCCTTGCTCATCAAGCATCTTCCTGATAGCGATTTCTTCTTTTGCCTGATAACGGACTGCATCAAGATTATCCGTTGCGAAATCATATTTTTCTGCGTATTCAGCCATAAGAGCGTCAACTTCAGCATCTGTTACGGCGTTGATATATTCAACAAGTGTGCCTACGGGCCAGGTGTTGACTTCCCAGCCGAGCTGCTCCTGAACGCCGACCTTATCACCTTCCGTAACGGCAACGTTTCTCATGTTATCGCCGAAACGCATAACCTTGAGTCCCTTTGAGAATGCCGCACCGACTGCCGAACGCATCCACTTGCCGAGCTCTGCAAGAACCTTTTCGTCCTGCCAGTAACCCATAATAACCTTTCTGGGAGTGCGGAGTCTTGCAGCGATAAAGCCGTGCTCTCTGTCGCCGTGAGCCGCCTGATTGAGATTCATAAAGTCCATATCAATCTCATCGTTGGGGATGTCGCGGTTATACTGTGTTGCGAAGTGGCAGTAAGGCTTCTGAAGCTCTTTCAATCCGTTAAGCCACATCTTTGAGGGTGAGAAAGTGTGCATCCAGGTGATGATGCCCGCGCACTTATCGTCAAAGTTAGCTTCTTTGACAACCTTTGAAATTTCTTCGCTTGTTTTTGCCGTTACTTTATAAACAACCTTGCAGGGGAGAAGACCGCTTGCATTCATCTTTTCAGCCATTTCTTCCGCTCTTGCGGCAACGGTGTCGAGCACTTCGGGTCCGTAGAGGAACTGACTGCCGACCACAAACCAGAATTCATATTTTTCCATATACATAATAAATCATCCTTTTCGGTTAAAATACATATAAATTTTATCATCCATCAAATCCAAAGTCAAGAAACAATTAAATTGTGTTTGACTGTCGATAAAGTCGCTGAAACATAAACGAAACAAATGTAGGGGACGGCGACTCGACGTCCCGTAACGGGAATCGGTTAAGAGTAGAGCGGAATGCCCTCATCCTGCCGATTACTTTTCGTTTATTTGACGTTTTTTCTCCCATCGACGTACCTTTGTACGCCTTCGGTCGAAGAAAACGTCATTCAGCTTCCTTTCTCAACAGCCACAACTTGCCGAAAAACTTGTTTTTCGGCAAGCTGAACAATTAAATTGTGTAATACTGTCTTGAAATATTTTCCTTATTCTGTTAAGATATATCAGTAACATATTATTCCGAAAGGTGATACAGATGGCTTGCAAAGTAATTTCTCACAGAGGCGCCAACAGACGTGCGCCGCAGAATACCATTCCCGCATTCGAGCATTCGATCAAAATCGGTGTTGACGGCTTCGAAACCGATATTCACCTTACCAAGGACGGCGTACCCGTTGTCTGCCATAATTACACTATCGACGAAACCTCGACAGGTCAGGGTGAAATCCGCAATATGACTCTTGAAGAGCTTCGCCAATATGATTTCGGTTCGTATTTTCACGAAAAATATGCGGGCACGAAGCTTCCGACTCTTGAAGAATTTCTTGCTCTTTGCGAAAAGGCAGATATTGAGATTATGAATATCGAAATCAAGCCGCCCCTTGACGGAAATATGGAAATCGTCGGCAAAACGATTGATGCCGTTAAGGCACACGGACTTTTTGACAGACTTCTTATCTCAAGCTTTGATGCGAATGTTCTTATTGAATGCAAAAAGGTTGATCCGAATTGCAAAACGGGTTATCTTTACAGCCCGAAGCAGAAGGAGTTTTTTACAAAACTGCTCTTCGGTTATGTTAAAGTTGCGAAAGAAATCAAAGCTGATTATTTCCACCCCCATTTTTCATCGGTCAATAAGCGTTTTGTCAGAAGACTTCACGCAATCGGAGTCAAGGTCAATGTATGGACAGTCAATGACGAAAAAGTTGCAAAGTATCTTCTCGGGTGCGGTGTTGACGGCCTTATCACCGACCTCCCCGATGTTATGAATGAGCTTGTGTAAATCAATTAAAGTGTCTGAATTCCGAACGGAAATCGGACACTTTTT
>JAZNFD010000277.1:0-3563 GCA_045588975.1 Acutalibacteraceae bacterium
ACTTATGCAAAATTGTAGTTGACAACTATAATTTTTTGTGCTACGATAATTACACGATATAATATAGGAGGTGAAACGATGGAAATTATCAGCAAAAGGCTGAAAGCGCTCCGTGAAAGTGTGGGTCTTTCCCAAAACAAACTTGCTCAGATTTCGGGAATGAAGCAGTCGAGCATCAACCGATATGAAAACGGCTCGGCAACACCTTCGCCTGAAAATATGGTTAAGCTTGCAGATTACTACGATGTTTCTCTGGATTATATCTAGGGCAGAACGGATAATCCGCAGGGCAGACTGTATGAGCACAAAACAAAGTACAGTCCCGAAATGGAAAAGTTTGTTGAAATGTGCTTTGACCCCAACTCCAGAGCAAACCATCAACTCAAGGCAACTCTTCTGAAACTTCTGAGTTCTGAGGGGGTGACAGATGATTGAAGCAGTTATCTACGCACGATACTCAACCGAAGGTCAGAGAGAAGAATCCATTGAAGGTCAGATTCGTGAGTGTACGGAGTATGCCGAGCGAAACGGAATCACGATTCTCGGCAGCTATGTTGACAGAGCGCTCTCTGCCCGTACCGATGACAGACCCGATTTCCAGAGAATGATTGCCGACAGCGAAAAGAGATTGTTTGATATTGTACTCGTTTGGAAGCTCGACAGATTTTCAAGAGACCGATACGACAGTGCACACTACAAACACATTCTCAAAAAGAACGGCGTCAGGGTTATGTCGGTAAAAGAGAATATTTCCGATGGTCCCGAAGGTATTATTCTCGAATCAATCCTCGAAGGTTATGCGGAGTATTATTCGGCAGAGCTTTCGGAGAAAATCCAGAGAGGTCAGACAGAAAACGCTCTCAAATGCAAAACCAACGGAGGAACACTTCCGCTCGGATATTGTTCCGACAATGAGCAGAATATTGTGATTGACCCGATAACAGCGGCGATACCGATTGAGATTTTTACAAGGTATGACAACGGTGAAACAATCAAAGAAATCTGCGACGAACTTAATTCAAGAGGACTCAAAACCCGCAACGGAAAAAAGTTCAAAGTCAACGGAGTAAGTATTATTCTTTCTAACAGAAAATATATCGGCGAGTACAGATACCGTGATGTGGTTACTCCCGATGGTATCCCTGCAATCATCGACAAAGATATGTTTGAACGGGTGCAGGAAAGAATGGCAAAAAACAAAAGAGCTCCTGCCCGAAAGAAGGCAGAAGATGAATACTTACTCACAACGAAACTGTTCTGCGGAACCTGCGGCAGAATTATGGCAGGTGAATCGGGAACAAGCGGAACGAGAAAAGTTAAGCATTATTATTACAAATGCGGTGGTGCAAAAAGGCATCTCGGTTGCACAAGAAAAGCAATCAAAAAGGATTGGATTGAAAAGGTTGTGGTTCTTCAGACCGTAGCCAGAGTTTTAAAAGATGAGGAAATTGAGAGGATAGCGGATGCGCTTTTAAAAATGCAAGAGCAGGAAGATACAACAATTCCCGCAATACAGGCTCAGCTCAAAGAATGCGAAAAAGCGATAGAAAATATGCTGAATGCGATTCAGTCGGGAATACTGACGGAGTCAACCAAAGGCAGACTTGAACAGCTTGAAGAACAGCAGAGAAATCTGAAAGTTGCAATATTGCAGGCAGAAATAAAACGCCCGAAATACTCAAAAGAAAGAATTGTTAATTGGATAAGCCGATTCAAAGGCGGCAATCCCAACAACAGAAATTATCAAAGACAGATAATAGACACCTTCGTCAACTCGGTATATGTTTATGACGATAAACTGGTGTTTACATACAACTTCAAAGACGGTACCGAAACAATAACTCTGAAAGAGATTGAAGAGGCTTTCGGTTCGGATTTAAACTATTGCGCTCCACCAGACAAGGATTACACAATCGTGTAATCCTTGTTTTTTTATAACCAAACCGGGACGAATCCGAAATCCGTTTGTGTTGACAATATTAAAATTGTATTATATGATTTAATCGTTAAGTTAAGGAGATGTTATTTATGGCGAACAAAAACTATGAAAAGCTCATCAAAGCATTGCAGATTGCGGCGGGAATATTTATGGCTGTAATGGTCGTTCTGTGCATTTATCTTACGCAGAAATACAATATCAAAGTTTCCAACATTCCCGAATTAAGCAAAAGCCTGACGGGCGGCACACTCGCTCTTGCGGCAGGTATAATTATATTTTCGGTTGTCAAATCATTCGCTCTCGTCTTTCCGCCTGCGGTTGTTTTTTCAGTGTGTGCATATATAATGCCCAACTTCTGGGTTGCACTTATTGTTAATATCATTTCTGTTTTTCTCAGCCTTTCAATCCCCTATTTCCTCGGAAAATTCACGGGTGCTGGGATGGTTGAAACTCTCAAAGGCAAATTCAGGGCAATCAAAAAAATCGACGATTTTGCAGGTGCAAACGAAATCGAAATGACATTTGCGATAAAGCTTTCGGGCATTATGCCGGGTGACCTTTCGAGCCTCCTTTTCGGCGCAATGGGAATTTCATTCAAGAATTACACAATCGGAGCAAACCTCGGCAATCTGCCGCTTGTTATCGTTTACACATTCTTCGGAATTACTCTTAAGAATATGGGCGAACAGCCCTGGGTTGCGGCAATCCCCGTTGCGGTTATCATCGTGTTCATGCTTATTGCAAGTCTGATAACGAAAAGACTTATTTCAAAAACAAAGGCAAAGCAAAATATTGAACAGCAGTAAAAAATGACGGTGTGCAAATTCTGCACACCGTCTTGATTTTTATGTCTTATTTAACTTTAACTTTGTAGCACTTGATTTCGAAGGGCTTGATTCCGAAGTTCATTGCCTTGCCGTCTGCGATGTCAACCGCAACATCTTCTCTTTCAAGAAGGTTGCACTCTGCAACGCTTGCAATTTCAGCAAAGAATTCAACGTTGACCTTTGCTCTTCTGCCTGACTTTTCAACGAAACGAACGATGTATGCATCTTCGTCTTCGCACTTCTTGACAGCTTCAAGAGTAACGTTCTTGCCGTCAACGGCGATAAACGATGCGCTTTCTGCACCCTTTGCACCCTCTGCAATTTCAACGGGAAGCATGGGATTGTTGAACTCAAGACCTCTTGCAAGAGTGTCTGCATCCTTCCAGCTGCCTGCGTGGGGATAGAGCGAATATGTGAAGTAGTGATCGCCTCTGTCTGACTTCGGGTCGGGATTCATGGGAGCCTTGAGAAGAGTAATAATCATTCTCTGCTCGTTGACCTCGTAGCCGTATTTGCAGTCATTGAGGATTGAAAGACCGTAGTCATCCTCTGACATGTCGATGAAGTTGTGAGCCGAAACCTCAAACTTTGCCTTATCATAAGGATTGTGGCGGTAGTTGGAGCTTTCGATTGTGGCGTAAGCGATATCTCTTGTGAACTTCTGTGCCTTGATATCAACGTCGAAGCCGACCTTGAGGAGTTTCTCCTGCTCGTGCCAGCTGATAAAGGTATCGAAATCGATTCTGTCAAGCTCATTATAGATGATGATATTCTGCTTGAGAACAGATTTCATAATG
>JAZNFD010000278.1:0-4205 GCA_045588975.1 Acutalibacteraceae bacterium
AATAATATGAAAATAATCTACCCTATATTATAATATCTATATAATCAAATTACAATGGGAAAAGCTACAAAAATAAACAAAAAATAATTATTTTTTTTACTTATCAAGCTTCATTTCAACCTGAGAAGCAACAAGGCTTTCGCCGCAA
This sequence comes from Acutalibacteraceae bacterium, assembly GCA_045588975.1. Classification (GTDB taxonomy): domain Bacteria; phylum Bacillota; class Clostridia; order Oscillospirales; family Acutalibacteraceae; genus CAG-177. The sequence goes on from JAZNFD010000278.1 coordinate 149, forward strand.
TAAATTTTGCGAAGCTTCGGCTTTTCGATTTTACCTGTCGGATTTCTGGGCACTTCGGCAAAGATCAGCTTATGAGGACGCTTATATCTGGGAAGATCCCGGCAGAAATCATTGATATCCTCTTCGTCTGCCTTGCAGCCTTCTTTAAGCTCAATAATTGCCGCTGCTATTTCGCCGAGTCTTGCATCGGGGAGACCGATAACGGCAACATCCTTGATCGCATCGTGCTTGCGGAGGAAATCTTCAATTTGAACGGGATAAAGGTTTTCACCGCCCGAAATAATAACGTCTTTCTTACGGTCTACAAGGAAAATGAATCCGTCTTCATCCTCCTGAGCCATATCGCCCGTAAAGAGCCAATCACCGTGAAGAACTTCGTTTGTTGCCTTTTCGTCATTGAAATAGCAAAGCATAACGCCCGGACCCTTGACTGCAAGCTCGCCGACTTCGCCCTTTGCAACCTCATTGCCGTTTTCATCAACAATTTTTGTTTCCCAGCCGTAACCCGCCTTGCCGATTGCGCCAACCTTGTGAACATTGTCAACACCGAGGTGAACGCAGCCGGGTCCGATTGATTCACTCAGACCGTAATTGGTGTCATATTTATGATGCGGGAACTTATCCAGCCATCTTTTGATAAGGCTGGGCGGAACGGGCTGTGCGCCGATATGCATAAGTCTCCACTGAGAAAGATTATATCTGTCAAGGTCAATGTCGCCTCTGTCAATTGCATCGAGAATATCCTGCGCCCAAGGCACAAGAAGCCACACTATCGAGCATTTTTCTTCAGAAACGGCTTTGATAATCCATTCGGGTTTTGCGCCCTTGAGAAGTACAGCTTTACCGCCGACAAGAAGCGAACCGAACCAATGCATTTTGGCGCCAGTATGATAGAGAGGCGGAATGCAGAGGAAAACATCATCCTTTGTCTGCGAATGGTGATTCTGCTCAACCCTGCATGAGTGAACGAGTGCCTTGTGAGCATGAAGAATTGCTTTGGGGAAACCTGTTGTTCCCGATGAGAAATAAATTGCCGCATATTCATTATCGGTTACTGCAACATCAGGTTTCTTTGATGTGCAGTATGTTACAAGCTTATTGTAGCTCTCTGCAAAAGTAGGGCAATCTCCGCCGATATAAAACTTAAGTCTCACGCCGGGGATACGGTCACAGATCTGTTCCATACGTCCGATAAATTCAGGGCCGAAAACAATCGCATCACTTTCGGAAAGCTTAAGACAGTATTTGATTTCATCGGCAGTATAACGGTAGTTAAGAGGAACAGCAAGTGCGCCCGTCTTAAGAATACCGAAATAAACAGGAAGATACTCTATGCAGTTCATAAGAAGAATCGCAACCCTGTCGCCCTTCTTTATTCCTCTTGAAAGAAGAAGATTTGCGAATCTGTTAGCTCTTTTATCAAAATCTTCCCAAGTGATTTCACTTCTGCCTGTGCCGTTTGCACCCTGCTCGATGAGCGAATATTCGCGCCATGTAACACGGCTTTTTTCCTGAAGCTCGGGATTGATTTCTACAAGCGCCACGTCATCGGGCCAGAGTTTTGCATTTTGCTCAAGAAATTCTGTAATAGGCATATTTATCATTCCTTAAAATTAGTTTCTTTTGGTATTTAAAGCTTTAAAGTTTTTATGTGTTAAAGTGTATTGTTATAATACTATAATGTGTATTATTTGTCAATAGTCAAACGGATATTTTCTCAAAAAAAGAACCTCCGAATTCAGCACTCGGAGGTTCCGTGTATATATGCGTAAATAATATTGGCTTTTAGATAAGACCCTGAGCCATCATTGCATCGGCAACCTTGATGAAGCCTGCAATGTTTGCACCTGCAACGAGGTCATAGCCGAGACCGTACTGCTCTGCAGCGAAAGCGGAATTATCGTGGATATCCTTCATAATCTGCTTGAGCTTTGCATCAACTTCTTCTGCAGTCCAGCTGTATCTCATTGAGTTCTGGCTCATTTCGAGAGCTGAAACAGCAACACCGCCTGCGTTAACTGCCTTTGAAGGAGCAACAGCCTTGCAGTTTGCTTTAAGGTAAGCAAGAGCATCGTTTGTTGTGGGCATATTTGCAACTTCGATATAGTAAGGAACTTCGTTTGCAACAAGCTTTTCAGCCTGCTCCATATCGATTTCGTTCTGTGTTGCGCAAGGCATTGCAACATCAACCTTAACGCCCCAAGGCTTCTCGCCGGGGAAGAACTGTGCGCCGAACTTATCTGCGTAATCCTGAACCTTATCTCTGCCTGATGCACGCATTTCAAGCATATAGTCAATCTTTTCGAGGGTGTTGATACCGTCCTCGTCATAAACATAACCGTCGGGACCTGAAATCGTAACAACCTGGCCGCCGAGCTCTGTAATCTTCTTTACTGCACCCCATGCAACGTTACCGAAACCTGAAATTGCAAATGTCTTGCCCTTGATTTCTTCGCCGAAGTGCTTGAGCATCTCAACTGCGTAGTATGTTGCGCCGAAGCCTGTTGCTTCGGGTCTGATGAGTGAACCGCCGTAAGGAAGACCCTTACCTGTAAGAACGCCGTTTTCAAATGCGCCCTTGATGCGTCTGTACTGACCGTAAAGGTAACCGATTTCTCTGCCGCCTACGCCGATATCGCCTGCGGGAACGTCAACATCGGGACCGATGTGTCTGTAAAGCTCTGTCATGAAAGCCTGGCAGAAACGGAGAATTTCAGCGTCGCTCTTGCCTCTGGGGTCAAAATCGGAACCGCCCTTTGCGCCGCCGATAGGAAGACCTGTAAGGCTGTTTTTGAAGGTCTGCTCAAAACCGAGGAACTTCATGATGCCGACATATACTGAGGGATGGAAACGGAGACCGCCCTTGTAAGGACCGATTGCACCGTTGAACTGAACTCTGTAACCTGTGTTGACATTAACCTTACCGTTATCGTCAACCCAGGTAACTCTGAAAGTAATCTGTCTTTCGGGTTCAGCCATTCTTTCGAGCAAAGAGTTTGCTTCGTATTCGGGATGCTGTTCGATAACGGGTGCGATTGATTCAAAAACCTCTGTTACTGTCTGAACAAATTCAGGCTCTCTCGCATACTTTTTTGCCACCTGCTCGATGACTCTTTCTACATAATTCAAAAGAAACACTCCTTCTATAATTTGCTGAAAATTACAGCATCAAAAATTTACTGCTTTAACGCAAAAAAATCTGCTTGCATAACATTTTATACCCAAAGCCTCCAAAATGCAACAAAAATTATTGCAACTTTCATTATTTTGTAAGATTTCATAAAAAACGCACCAGAAACAGCTTTGTTTTGCAACGATTGGCAATAAATCTTTCAAGTTTTCCTGCATTTGGTGTGTGATAATGCAATTTTTCATTCATAAAATAATTTAACTTTCCCCTTGATTTGAATTCAAGAGTGATATATAATAATAAATAGTTATGCAATCCTCCGTTTTATTCAAAGCGGAACGAAAGGGTGTTTGAATTGAAGAGAGTCGGTTTTGATAATGCTGTTTATATCAGCAAACAATCCGAACAAATCAGAAAAAGAATCAACGAGTTCGGCGGCAAGCTTTATCTTGAATTCGGCGGCAAGCTTTTTGACGATTATCACGCATCCCGCGTGCTTCCCGGCTTTGCTCCCGACAGCAAGCTCCAGATGCTCAAAAGCATTTCGGAAAACGTTGAAGTAGTTATCGTTATCAGCTCAGGCGATATCGAGAGCAACAAAATGCGCCGCGACCTCGGGATAACTTATGACGCTGACGTGCTCAGACTCATCGACGCTTACAGAGCCTCGGGTCTTTATGTCGGCAGTGTCGTTCTCTCTCAGTTCAGAGGTCAGACGGCCGCCCGTGCTTTCAAAGAAAAGCTTGAACAGCTCGGAATCAAAGTTTTCGTTCAATATCCCATCGAAGGGTATCCCTATAATGTTACGCATATAGTAAGTGACGCAGGCTTCGGAAAAGACGATTTTATCGAAACAACCAGACCTCTTGTGGTTATTACCGCACCCGGTCCCGGAAGCGGAAAAATGTCCACCTGCCTTTCACAGCT
>JAZNFD010000279.1:0-2202 GCA_045588975.1 Acutalibacteraceae bacterium
TGCAGTATAATATTGATATCCAATAACTTTCGAAAAATTTAAGAGGTGTGCAATGAAAAAGCTATTGATAACCGGCTTTGAGCCATTTGGCGGCGAGAAAATAAATCCGTCATGGGAGGCAGTCACACGTTTACCACAAAAGATAAACGACTACTCATTACATAAGCTTCTCATTCCAGTAACCTTTATTGAAGCAGCAGAAACGGTTATAAAAGCGGCAGATGAAATATCTCCCGACCTTATTCTTTGTATCGGTCAGGCAGGCGGAAGAAATGCGATAACGCCGGAGCTTGTCGGCATAAATCTCCGTCATGCTTCAATTCCCGATAACGCAGGCTTTCAGCCAAAGGATGAACCGATAGTCACCGAGGGAGAAACCGCTTATTTTTCAACACTACCGGTCCGCAAAATCGCAGAGGCAGTAAATAGCCTGGGAATACCGGCAAGAGTCTCATATTCTGCCGGAGCATACGTTTGCAACGATGTACTCTACACCTTGCTGAACCATTACAAAAAAAGCAAAACGAAAGTCGGTTTTATTCACACGCCGTATTTAACCGAGCAAAATAAAGAGCCGTCAATGGAGCTTTCTGAAATTGTGAGAGCACTGACTGCTGCCATTGAAAACATCTGATTTAAGCAAAGGAGAGCTTTATGGAAAAGATTTGGGATGAAATGTATGATGCGGCAAGAGCCGTTTTGAATGAGCGCAGGATCTCGGAGTATGTCACCTGTGGAGAAGTTGCTGCGGCTGTTTGTTCGAGATCGGGAAAAATATATACCGGCGTTTGTATTGACACCTGTTCCACGCTTGGAATTTGTGCTGAACGCAATGCGATATTCAATATGATAACTAACGGCGAAGCAGAAATCGACAAGGTTCTCTGCATCCTTCCTGATGGCTCTAACGGTGCTCCATGCGGTGCTTGCCGTGAGCTTATGGTTCAGCTTATGGCAGGAAAATATTACGATATTGAAATAATGCTCGATTATTCTGCCGGACGTATTGTAAAGCTCGGTGAAATAACACCCGAATGGTGGATTAAATAAAATTCCCGAAAACAACATTTTTGCCGTGACTTAATCTTGTTAAAAATAAAAAGGTACAGTTTAAAGCCATTGATAAGTGAAGTGCGATGTAAATATCAGCTAAAAAATGAATACAAAACAAAAGCCGATGAGAAGTTACGCGAAAGCTCATCGGCTGTCTTTATTCCATTTAACCGACGCTAATAAGCTATCAGAATATCATACCCAGAACGACAAATTCCGTGAAGCAACTCACACTGTCTGAACACTAACATTTCTTGCAAAATATTTTTCAAAAATGCTATTTACAAATCTCTGAAATTATGCTAAAGTATAGTAAATTTGTGGCAAAATTCACTTTTGAAAAAGATATTACACAGCGGTGAAGATTAATCATAAATTAACAAAGGAGGATAATATTATGAAAGACAAGACCATATCCTGCGGGGGCGCTGAACACAAAAAATTACATCAGCTTTTCTTCCCGATTTTCTTTGAACTCTTGTTTATGATGCTGACCGGCATTGTGGACACCCTCATGCTTTCAAGTGTTGGTGACAATGCCGTTGGCGGAGTTGGTACGGCAACTACATATATCGGATTGTTTATAATGATGTTTTCGATAATATCCTCCGGCATGATTGCGGTTATGACTCAATATGTCGGTGCCGGACGACCGGGAATTGCCCGTCAGGCGTTAAAAATCGGTTTTCTCTTTAATGCAATGATTGGTTCACTGGCAACCGTGATACTGTTTTTCGGTGCAGAACCGATTCTGAATGCGGTGGGAATTGCCGATAATTTGAGGGAACCTGCTAAAATATACCTGCAAACTGTTGGTCTTTTCTGCCTTTGCGATGCCCTTTCCCCAATTATATCAAGTTATTTACGCTCATTTGGTTACTCTGCTCCCTCGTTTGCGGCAACCATTTCTTCAAATATTATGAATGTCGTGTTAAATTCGATCTTCCTTTTTGCGCTGCACATGGGAGTGTTTGGTGTTGCTTTGGCAACGGGTATTTCAAAGATTGTAAGCATTTTGGTAATTTCCGTTTCGGCAAAGCTGCTTATCAAGGTGGAAAAAGAGAAAAATCTTCCGCCAAATAAGGAGATTTTCGGAAAAATCATTAAAATCGGTCTGCCGGCGGCGATTGAAACGATACTTTATAATAT
>JAZNFD010000280.1:0-2996 GCA_045588975.1 Acutalibacteraceae bacterium
GTTCATTCAGTCCGTTCATAAAAGCCATCGGAGTGCATACGAAAAAGTCCAGCGGATGGGTGTGAATTGTATGATGCTCGCCGCCGATGAGTGTGCATTTGAAATCCGTGACCTCCCAGCCGTAAAGACCTTGTTCAAGGCACGAATTGAATGAGGTACGGATATGAGACTGATATCTGTAAAAACATTGGTTTGACGGAAGTCTGCCGTGATAGGAAACGCCGTAGCCTCTCGGCATCGGTTCAAACATAAATTCAACAACCGCCCAGCACGGTTTCGGCATTGTGTAGCTTGCACGTGCAAGACCTTTGCCCGATGGTGTTTCTTTATAGATAACCGTCGGGGGAGAGAAAGATGCCGAAAGATTATATCTTTCTTTTAAAAGAGTGTCGATAACCTCAAGCTGGATTTTGCCTGTTGTGCTGATTGTTATTTCTTTCTGCCCATTTTCCCATTTAGCATCTATATACGGCTCTTCGTCTGAAAGTTCACCGAGAGCCGCAGCAAGGGGAGGAAGCTTAAGCATATCGCCGTCTGACGGAGTTACTCTGACCCTCAGAAAAGGATTGACGAGCTTTGCGGATTCGTTGACGGCAAGCGAGCCGATGAAATGACCTGTTTTTGCGCTCGGTAATCCGCAGACGGCGGCAATGTCACCGCCTTTTACCGTTCCCGAGTCAATATATTTTGCGCCTGAGAATTTTTTGATTTGTGATACTTTTTCTTTTACGGCAGGTTTTTTCTCGATTTCAACGGCTGAATTTTCATCCTCTTCTTCGTTTGCGTTGATGTCGGGAGGAAGAATTTCAACCTCATCACGGTTTGAAATTTCACCGCCGAAAAGTCTTATGTGTGAAATCTTTCCGAGTGCTTTATCGTGTTCTATTTTGAATATTATTCCGCATAAATCATCAGTTGCTCTGCGTTCGGCTGACGGCATGAATTCCGCAAGAGCATCTGCCAGATCTTCGACACCGAGCGAAAATTTTGCGCTTCCGCAAAGCACGGGAGTAAGCTCACAAGCTGAAATTTTTTCTTTGATAAGCTCTTTTGCGCGTTCTTCTGAAAGTGTTTTTTCTTCAAGAAAAGCATCTGCCGCTTCATCGCAGATATCAGCAAGAACTTCTGTTGCGGCTGAAGCAAATTCATTTCCCGATATTTTTCTGACAGAAGGATTTTCAAGACCTTCGTTTTCAACTGCTGAAAGCCTGAGATATGTTTGCGGTGAAACTTGTCTGAGCTCGCGCATAACAGATTCTGTATCCGAACCCGATCTGTCGATTTTGTTGATAAAAACTATTCTCGGGAGCTTTGCCGCATCAAGCGATTTGAGGATGTTTTCCGTATGTGCACGCACTCCCTCAACAGCGGAAACAACCACCACTGCGTAGTCGAGTGCAGTCAGCGCACGTTCAACTTCACCCGCAAAATCAACGTGACCGGGAGTGTCGATGATGTTGATTGTCGTGTTTTTCCATTCCGCACTTGCGGTTGCCGTACGAACGGAGATGCCTCTCTGCTTTTCAATCGAAAGACTGTCAGTTGCCGTAGTGCCTGCGTCAACGCTTCCTGCAGAGCGGATTGCACCTGTGAGGAAAAGAAGCTGTTCCGTGAGCGTTGTTTTTCCCGAGTCAACGTGAGCCAGTATACCGATGTTGTGGATTTTCTGCGGCATTTTATATCCTCGCTTTATTTCAGACTATTAAAAAGTATATAATAAAAAAATCAGTTTTTCAACACATAGTTGATGACAAACGGTAAAAAATGTTGTATAATCTTTTCGTATATAATTTTTACTTTCAAATCAAAGGAGAATCATTATGAACGAAAAAATTATAAAAGTCGGCGTTGTAGGTCTCGGCAGAGGAACTGCTGTTGCGAGATGCCTTGCGGGAGTGAAAAATGCAAAGCTTGTTTCCGTTTGTGACCACAACCCCGCTATTCTTAAATCCGGTTATGAAGAGCTTTCAGAGGCAGTCAACGACCCCGATCTTATTCAGTTCAGCGATTATGATGAGTTCCTCAAGTCTGATATTGATGCGGTTATCGTTGCGACAGAAGCTGTTTATCACGTTCCTATCGTTATCAAAGCTTTTGACGCAGGTAAACACGTTCTTTGCGAAATTCCTTCGGTTAACTCGGTTGAAGAGGCAAGAGAGCTCAAGGCGGCTTGTGAGGCTCACCCCGAGCTTACATATATGGCTGCAGAAAACTGCTGCTTCTGGGCATTCATCGAAACCTGGAAGAAAATGCACGAGGACGGACTTTTCGGTGAAATCGCATATGCGGAGGCAGAATATCTTCACGCACTCAATCCCGATGAATTTTCCCCCACATATTATCCCGAGGGCCATTGGAGAACATATCAGCCTGCTATCCGTTATCTTACTCACGAGCTTGGTCCTCTTCTTTATGTTATGAATGACAGAGTTGTCAGCGTTACCTGTATGGAAGCCGATGTTCATTATGACCCCTATACTCCCGAACGCAAGGAAACGGGCGTTGCCCTTTTCAAAACCGCTAAGGGAGCTGTTATCAGACTGCTTGTCAGCTTCGGAGCTTACACAAGCTATGACCATAACTACCGTATCTGCGGCACGAGAGGTACAATTGAAACCGACCGCACAAAGGTTGTTGACAACGCTCATTCTCTTGCCAGTCTTTACAGCGTACCCGGTACATTCGGCGCAAATTCAAAGATAGATATTCCTGTTACAACCTGCTACGAAGGTGAAGATTCAGGCGGTCACGGCGGTGCAGACGGAAAGATGGTCAAGGCATTTATTGAATGTCTTGTTGAAGGTAAAAAGCCTGAGCTTGATGTCGATTTTGCGATTAATATGTCGCTTCCCGGCATTCTTGCTCACGATTCTGCCGTTCAGGGCGGTGTTCCCATCGAAATTCCTCAGATATAAACGGAGTGATAATAAATGTCATCTTTATTCTTGTTGATTAAAAATATCTTCCACGGTGCGGTTGCCGTTGTTATGCTTATT
>JAZNFD010000281.1:0-5824 GCA_045588975.1 Acutalibacteraceae bacterium
AGAGCGTTATCATCCGCCTCGTTGATTTCGTTGAAAACATGGGTGGCCTTGTTTCAGAAGCAGACGTTAACGGCGCTATCGCTGAGCTCGAAGGCTTCAACATCCCCGGCATCGACGGTCTCCTTGATGCTCTCAAGGCAAAGATCAAGGCTATGTATGCAGGCGAAGTTGCTACAACAGTTGTTGAAACAACAGCAGCAGCTCCCGCAGACACAGGTTCAGCATCAGTTGGCATCGCTGTTTTCGCAGCAGTTTCAGTTGCAGCAGCAGCAGCTTACGTTTGCACAAAGAAGAACTAATTAAAGTTCGCAATCGTTTATTTGATTGAATTAGCGCAAGAATTTAATTGAATAACCATGGCGGCGTATCCGTAAGGGTGCGCCGCTTTTTGTTTTCTGAAGTTTGGTAAACTCTAACAAAAAGCAAACTCCTTTTTAGTGGAAAATGTTGTCTTTAAAATTGGCGGTATAAGTGATATAATAATAACACGAATTCTCACACAGAGAATCAGCACAATTCGTAAGGAGAAAAAACAAATGAGTAACACCTTTTTCTGTGCAAGGGAAAACGGCAAGCTTCACCGCCCCAGAACTATTCTGACCGGTTTCGGCTTTATGGCCTCCTCGATTGCATGGGCAATTTACGACCCCTACATCACAAAAATTCTTGAAAAACTGCTTAACGCCTCTGAAACAGTAACTCAGTGGAGTGCAAAGCTCAATGAAATGTTCCCCGTTCTTGCAAAGTTTGCGGAATCTCAGGGCGAAAACGTTGTTACCGAAGCGGGCGGCATCACTCTTGTACCGCTTTTCATCGGTATCATAATGACCTTCGATAATATCTTCGGCGTTATTTTCCAGCCGACCTTCGGCAAGCTTTCCGACAGGTGTCATTCAAAACTCGGCAAACGCCGCCCCTTCATTGTTTTCGGCGCACCCGTATCGGCTTTCCTTTTTGCTGTTATTCCCTGGATTGCGCTCGGCGGTTCTCTTCCCCTCACAATGATCTTCATCATCCTTTTCGTTTTCTCAATGTCACTCTGGAGAGCGCCCGTTGTTGCACTTATGCCTGCGCTGACTCCTCCTGCACTCCGCAGTGAAGGTAACGCAATCATCAACCTTATGGGCGGTATCGGCAGCGCAATCGGTATGTTTGCAGGAACAGTTGTAGGTCTTTTCTATAAGCTTGCAACCGGTGTTCAGATAACAACCGAAAACGAGCAGGTCACCTTCCCCTATGTATTCCTTACCGGCGCAATCGTTATGATAATCGGTATGCTCGTAATTCTCTTCTTCGTAAAAGAGCCATCAAGCAAGCTCGAGGCAGTTGCCGATAGGAATAAAGCGGCTGATGAAGCTGCAAGAGCAAAAGAAGCCAAAAAGGCAGAAAAAGAAGCTCAGAAAGCACAAAAGCTTTCAAAGGGCGAAAGAAAGAGCCTCGTCTTTATGCTCGGCGGTTTGTTCTTCCTCTTCTGCGGCACGAACGCAATCACAACATTCTTCGCACTCTTTGCCGCTGAAGTTCTCGGCAAAACAACAGCCGAAGCAACTATCATGACAACTCTCTTTGCTGTTTGCTCGGCAATTGCCGCAATTCCCGCAGGTTATGTAGGCAAGAAAATCGGCAGAAAGAAGACAATTCTTCTCGGCCTTGCAGTATTTATGGCAGCATTCCTTCTTTATGTTGTAACAAGAAGCATGGCAATCATCTGGGTTGTTCTTGTTCTCGGCGGATTTGCAAATATGTTTATCACCGTTAACACTCTTCCTCTTGTCCTTGAAATCGGCGGTATTGATAAGGTCGGCACATTTACAGGCTACTACTACACCGCTACTTTCTCGGCACAGATTGCATCACCCATCATCTACGGTATTGTCCGTATGCTTTCGGGAACTTATATGTCGCTCTTCGTTTACAGCCCCGTTACCTTTATTCTCAGCATGCTCTGCATCTTCGTTGTCAAGCACGGCGAAGCAGTGCCCGATGAAATAATCAAGAGCGCGGAAAAAGCTAACGATTAATCGTGAAATCTTCAGCCGTAATCGGTACGGTATCCGCAACTGAACCGATTCGGCATTCATACATCCTTCTATAAGTCAAAGGCACCGAGCAATCGGTGTCTTTGGCTTTTTTGGCTGTCGATAAAGTCGCTGAAACATAAACGAAATAATAATTTTTAAAATCAAATTAATCTTCTTTGAAAAAGACAGAAGATTGATAAAAGTGTTTCGTTTATTTGACGTTTTTTCTCCCATCGATGTACCTTTGTACGCCTTCGGTCGAAGAAAACGCCATTCCGCTTCCTTTCCCAACAGCTTTTTATATTGTTTTTTTCGACAGAATATGATATCATAATCAAAAACGAGGGAGTGATTTGATGTTTGCACGCATAAACAGCATGGGCCTTTTCGGAATCGATACCTATATGGTCGGTGTCGAGGTCGATTATGGTCCCGGTTTGCCGAGAGTTGATCTTGTCGGTCTGCCTGATGCGGCGGTCAGCGAGTCGCGCAACCGAGTGCGTTCAGCAATCAAAAACAGCGGATTTTCATTCCCTTCAAGCCGCGTCACGATTAACCTTTCGCCTGCGGATATACGCAAGGAAGGTCCCGTCTACGATCTGCCGATTCTGATCGCCCTGCTCAAAGCGGGCGGACAGATCACTCAAAGTCTTGATGACTGTGCTTTCATCGGCGAGCTTTCGCTTGACGGTCTTATCCGCCATGTCAACGGCGTGTTGCCGATGGTCAACAGAGCGCGTAAAAGCGGAATCAAAAAAGTTTTTGTGCCTGCATCAAATGCGTTTGAAAGTTCGGTTGTTGACGGAATTGATGTTTATGCGGTTGAAAATGTCAATCAGGTTGTCGGATTTCTTAACGGCAAAGAAATACTTGAACCCGTAAAATCAGACATATCATTGCAACAGAAATCTGTTATTTATGCTCCCGATTTCAAAGATGTTATGGGTCAGCAGGAAGCAAAATATGCTCTCGAAATTGCGGCGGCAGGCGGTCACAACGTTATAATGGTCGGCCCTCCGGGGTCGGGCAAAAGTATGCTTGCAAAGCGGTTGCCGTCAATATTGCCCGATATGACATTTGAGGAAAGTCTGCAAACAACAGAGCTTTATTCCATCGCAGGCGTTTTGCCCGAGGGAGTTTCGCTGATAACCGAAAGACCCTTCCGCTCGCCTCACCACACGGTATCACCCGCAGGACTTTCAGGCGGCGGAGCAATTCCGAGACCGGGTGAAATATCGCTGTCACATAACGGTGTGCTGTTTCTTGACGAACTTCCCGAATTTTCAAAAATTGCAATGGAGGTTCTGCGCCAACCGATTGAAGACGGCAAAATCACAATCTCCCGTGCGAATGCCTCGTTCACTTACCCTTGTTCCGCAATGGTCGTGTGTGCCATGAATCCGTGCCCGTGCGGATATTACGGTCATCCGAAGCGTGATTGTACCTGCCCGTCAGGCGCAGCAAGACGTTATCTTTCAAGGGTTTCGGGACCGATGCTTGACAGAATCGACATTCACATTGAAGTGCCGCCCGTTGACTTCGAAAAGCTTTCGAGCAAAGTGCCGTCGGAACCGTCGGCAGAAATCAAAAAGAGAGTCAATGCCGCAAGAAAGATTCAGCAGGAAAGACTTAAAGGTTCAGGTGTTTCGTGCAACGCAAAAATGGACCCAGCAATGACCCGAGAATTCTGCAGACCGACTCCGCAGGCAATGGCTTTGCTTGAAAACGTGTTTGATAAACTTGATTTTTCTGCGAGAGCGTATGATAAGATTCTTCGCGTCGCAAGAACGGTTGCCGATCTCGAAAACAGCGAGTCAATCGAAGCAAGTCACATCGCTCAGGCTGTTCAATTCAGAAGTCTGGACAGAAATTTGTGGGGACGGTAAAGTGATGTTGTATTAATTACACATTGATAAAGCATTTATAATAGTATATAATATAATTACCATAAAATTTATCGGAGAAAACATATGTTAAAGCTTGAAAAAGTTTCATTTAAAGTTGATGCAGACGGCAGAGAACTTGAAATCATCGATAACGTTGATCTTGAAGTTCCCGACGGAGCATTTACCGTTATAACAGGCCCTAACGGCGGCGGCAAGTCAACTCTTGCACGTCTTATTATGGGTATCGAAAAGCCGACAAGCGGCAGAATTCTTTATAATGATGTTGATATTACAAATATGTCCGTAACTGAGAGAGCAAAGCTCGGAATCGGCTATGCGTTCCAGCAGCCCCCGAGATTCAAGGGTCTCACCGTACGCAGACTTCTTTCTCTTGCGGCGGGAAGTGAGCTTCCCGTTGACGAGTGCTGCGGATATCTTACAAGCGTCGGTCTTTGCTCAAAGGATTACCTTAACCGTGAGATGGACAACTCTCTTTCGGGCGGTGAAGCAAAGAGAATCGAAATTGCAACTCTTATGGCAAGAAAGCTCGGTCTTGCAATATTCGATGAACCCGAGGCAGGTATCGACCTCTGGAGTTTTTCAATGCTTGTTGAAAGTTTCAAGGCGATGAGCAAGGGCAGTCACAACAGCGTAATTGTAATTTCTCATCAGGAAAGAATTATGCAGCTTGCCGATGAAATGGTCATTATCGCAGACGGTAAAGTCAGAGATATCGGACCCAAAGACAGAATCTTCCCTCAGCTTATGGGTGAGTTCAGCGAAAACTGCGGTTTCAGAGGAAAGGAGGAAAAGTAATGGATAAAATAGACAGCAATCTCCTTGAGTCCATTGCGGACCTTCACGAAGTCCCCGCAGGTGCATACAATATCAGAAAAAACGGCGAAGGTTTTTCACGCCGTTCAACAGCGAATATCGAAATTGTTACCAAAACGGACAAGCCGGGTATCGATATCATAGTTGCCCCCGGCACAAAAAATGAAAGCATTCATATTCCCGTTATCATTACCGAAACGGGTGTCAACGACCTTGTTTATAACGATTTTTATATCGGTGACGATGCGGATGTAGTTATAGTTGCGGGATGCGGTATTCACAACAGCGGTGATGAAAAGTCACAGCACGATGGTATACATTCATTCCACATCGGCAAGAATGCACGCATCAGATATGTCGAAAAGCATTACGGTGAGGGTGACGGCAAGGGTGAGAGAGTTCTCAATCCCGTAACCTATGTTGAGCAGGATGAAAATTCTGTCTGTGAGATGGAAATGGTTCAGATCAAGGGCGTTGATTCAACTGTGCGTGATACCAAGGCGCATCTTGCAGCGGGAGCAAAGCTGATTATGACCGAGCGTCTCCTGACCCACGGCAACCAGTATGCACGTTCGGATATGGAAGTTTATCTTGACGGCGAGGACGCATCATCGCAGATTATTTCCCGTTCGGTTGCAAAGGATAATTCGAAACAGATTTTCTATCCCAACGCTATCGGTAATGCAAAGTGTCGTGCGCACGTGACCTGCGACTCAATTATTATGGATAACGCAACCGTCAGTTCGATTCCCGCCATCACAGCAAATTCGGCAGATGCACAGATTGTGCATGAAGCGGCAATCGGCAGAATCAATAATGACCAGCTTATCAAACTTATGACATTCGGAATGAATGAAGAAGAAGCGGAAGAGGTCATTATCCAGGGATTTCTGAAATAAAAATTACCCGGAACTTTTTTTAAAGTTCCGGGTATTATATATAAATGTAATATATAATTTATTATACTTTCTCAAAGCTTTAAAAACCGCAAATCCAAAGCATATTAACGGTTTCGGATATAAAGCAAAAATATATCTGACAAATGAGTATTTTACAACAAGAACCTATGATGAATATACTTTG
>JAZNFD010000282.1:0-3149 GCA_045588975.1 Acutalibacteraceae bacterium
CGGTCATATAGCTGCCCGAGTCCATAAAGAAGATCACCTCTTTGAGTGTGCCGTCAGAATTAAGAATGTTGATTGTGTAATTGCCGTTGCCGTCAATATCGTCCTTACCGTTTCTCATAAGGCAGTAATCATATGATGAAAATATATCAACATTTTTCTCTCTTGAAACAGCAAGAATGCCTTCACCCTCGTGATTTCCCAAAACCGCCGCCCAATAGACGCCGAGATTTTCCATAAGCTCTGCAAATGCAGTTGTTCTCTTTTTATTAAATCCCGAGGAAATATTATCACCGCCGAAAATAACAAGGTCAGGCTTTTGCTCATTTATGTTATTAACGATGTATGTAACCGTCATATTGTCCTTTGCTTTTTTACCGTTAAGGTGTGTATCGGTAAACATCAGCACTTTAAAATCGCCGTCACTCTTCTTTTTTATAGTAACACCGTCTTCAGTTTCAGAAACGATTTCAACATCATTCTGTACTTTTTCGACTGATGAAATATCATAGGAAATGCCCTGTGAGTTTTTATAAATCACAAAACCACCCACACCGATTATCGCTGTCAAAACAAGAGCAAGGATGATCTTTACACTTTTTTTCATATATATCATTCCTTTATAATTCTCATAATAATATAATATATCTATTTTGTTATGTTTTCCTTAAATATTTTGACTCATTTCTAACAATTTCTTGACTTTTTTGATATCGGATGATATTATCGAAAAAGAATGAAGGTGCATAATATGAATCATATCAAATTTGACCCGGCTGAATATTTTTATTTTCACCACGGCATGGATAAAAAAGTTGCCGAAGAGGGCGTATCGTGGCCGCATTACCACTCTCTTTATGAGATATATTTTCTTGAGGATGGTAACTGCACCTATTTTATTGACAACAAGGTTTATAACGTTCAGTCGGGTGATATTGTAATTATTCCCGACGGTATAATCCACCACACGAAATACGATAAGATAAAACACTCAAGAATACTTATCAACTGCAACCGTGAATATATACCTGATTCTGCACAGTCAAGTATTTCCATAGGCAACTACCTTTACAGAAATCCTTTTGTTGCCGATGAAATAAGAAAAATTCTCGATAAAATAGAACTCGAATATAATCTCAAAGACTCTTTTACTGACGAAATAATCTCCTGCCACACCCATTCACTGTTTTATCTGCTTATGCGAAACACTGAATCATGCATTGATATTGATGACGGCAACAAGGTAATTGAGCGGGCCGTAGCCTATATAAGAGAAAACTTTTCATCGGATATAACACTTTCTTCTCTGGCGAAAAGGTTTTCCCTCAGTCCCGAGCATTTTTCGAGGCTGTTCAAAAAAGAAACAGGCTTGGGATTTTCAAAATATCTCAACTCTTTAAGATTGCAGTATGCCGAACAGATTCTCAGAAGTTCAGAAGGACTAAGCATAACTAAAGTTGCAGAAATCTGCGGCTTTGAGGACAGCAATTATTTTTCTAAAAAGTTCAAAGAAGTTTACGGCATTTCTCCAAAAAAACTGCAAAAAAAGGATAAAAATCAATAAAGTTAAAAATTTTAACAAATCTGAATTCTAAAAATATATCTGAAATGAGATGAAATAATGAAAACCTTAAAACCAAAGCTTTGCAGTGCAGACTGTATAAGAAAAACAGAAAAACCTGTTCTGACCAAGGATGATATACCTTATGAAGCTTCACTAATTTTTAATGCAGGTGTTGCTAAATATAAGGGCAAGTATGTTATGGTATTCCGTAACGATTACGGACCTACAGAAAAAACTTATCCGAAGGTGCGCTTTAAAACTTCTCTCGGCTTTGCTACAAGTGACGACGGTATAAACTGGACAGTAAGCGAAAAAACTATTTTTGACAACAAAAATCTTTTGCCCGAGGATGAAATAAAAAGACTCTATGACCCCAGGATTACAGTTATAGACGGAAAACCTTACCTCTGTATGGCTATGGATACCCTTCACGGTGTTCGTGGCTGCATTGCTGAAATCGATGATAATTTTGAAAAAATAAACATTATCAGCGCTTCTGCTCCCGATAACCGCAATATGGTACTCTTCCCTGAAAAAATAAACGGTAAGTATGTTCGTCTTGAGAGACCGTTCCCCGTTTATTCAAGAGGCGGTAAGGACAGATTTGACCTTTGGCTTTCAGCTTCGCCTGATCTCGTTTTTTGGGGTGAAACCGAGCTTGTTCTTGCTGTTGAAGATGTTCCTTATGCAAATGATAAAATCGGTCCTGCAGCACCGCCGATTAAAACCGACAAGGGTTGGCTTACAATTTTCCACGCAGTAGACAAAGATAACAAAAGAAGAAAAAACGGCTGGGAAAGAACCTGGAAGAAAAGATACTGTGCAGGAATTATGCTTCTTGACCTGAAAGACCCCACAAAAATCGTCGGCATGAGCAAATTACCGCTTATTGCTCCCGAAACCTATTACGAAACCCAGACGGGATTCCGTCAGCACGTAATTTTTCCCGGCGGTATGATTTTAGAGGATGATGGCGAGGTAAAAATTTATTACGGTGCATCAGATACAGTTGAATGTCTTGCTACCGCAAGGGTTGAAGACCTGATTGCGCTTTGTACGGAGAAACGAAAATAAAAGTAAAAACAAATTTTATTTCACGGCACTTACCGAATGGTGAGTGCCTGTTTTTCGCTATATAACATTTCTCACCGCTTGTTGTGCAAAAGCATCCGTGAAACGTTTTGTCGGTTCTGTTCTTACCTCCAACGGCTGAATGAATTTGAACTGCAAAAGTAACGTCAACTCTATGTATAAATAACAAACCCTTTTGTCGAATGTGTGAAACAAATATAAAAATTGTCCCGTGGTTTTGCAAAAACAAATGCAATGTACCGCCCCAAATTGTACGGACAGTACAAAAAGCCCCTATGGTAGAAATATTTAGTTAAGCGACAAACTGACTTCGTTTTTCAAGCGGGGTCAGTTTTGTTTTTAGTTGAATGCGTTGATTGTTGTAGAAATAGATATATTGATCTATCAACATACGAGCTTCGTTAAATGTTTTGAGCTTAACTCTGTTAATACATTCAGTTTTGAGTATTGAAAAGAAATTTTCAGCTAACGAATTATCATATGGGTTTCCACGTCT
>JAZNFD010000283.1:0-5058 GCA_045588975.1 Acutalibacteraceae bacterium
CAAAGAACTCAAAAAAGGAATTAAATTCCTCGGTGAATATACGAAATATAAATCCGTTGCTGATGAGTATGCAAAAAAGAAATTCGGCAGAGATAAATTCAAAACCGAACACAGCAAGGAATTAAATTCATTCTACCGAGCAAAACGAGGGATTGATGGAAATCCGAAATCTACAACAAAATCCTTGGAAGCCGAACTCGAAAAACTGCAAAAACAAAAAGCCGCCGATGAAGCTTTAATTGAAAGCAATTACGGCAGCCTTGAAGAACTCAAACGAGCAAAATTTATCATTTCAAAAGTTCTTGCAAATGTTAAATATCACGAACAAGAAGAATCACAGAAATCCAAACAAAAAACAAAACAAGAAATTGTTGAATAATGAAAGGAGACTTAATAAATTCGACAGAATAAACATTAAACTTTGGCAAAAATTATTAAACGAAAGGGGGACGGCTGATGCTTGAAAACAGTGAGCAGAGCACAGGCAGAAAAATGAGTGAATATGAAAAGCAGAGTGTTATAGAAAAATTATGGCTTATTTATTTCAACGATACGCTTTATGAAAAAGGTTTAATATCAGAAACGGAACGAAACCGTATGGCAAATAAAATTCATGCACGCAAGCCGTCCGGTCAGTCAAGATAGAAAGAGGTCTGTTTTTTATTGCAGACCTCTTGATTTCTTTCTTGGAATATGATAATATACGGATAATGATACAACGAAACTTTTAAGGAGGATAAAAGATATGGATATACATAGTGTGCGAATGCAGTTGAAATCAAAAAGCATATATGAAATTCCTCTCAGGGTAACATACTATGCCCGTGTTTCGTCGGAAAGTGATGAGCAGTTAAATTCACTCGGCAATCAGATAAGCTATTACGAAAATCTTATCAAAAAGAATCGTGCGTGGACTTTTGTGCCGGGATATATTGACGAGGGTTTGTCAGGCATATCTGTTAAGAAAAGAGAAAATTTCAACAGAATGATTGATGATGCGGCAGACGGAAAATTTGATTTTGTTATAACAAAAGAAATCTCCAGATTTGCGAGAAACACTCTCGATTCAATTCAGTTTACCCGTCAGCTTCTCGGCTTTGGCGTAGGTGTGTTTTTTCAGAATGATAACATCAATACGCTCGACGAAGATAGTGAACTCAGACTTTCGATTATGTCGTCAATCGCTCAGGATGAACTCCGAAAGCTTTCAAGCCGAGTCAAATTCGGTCATCAGCAGGCGATAAAATCAAACGTTGTACTCGGTAACAGCAATATTTTCGGCTACACAAAGGTTGATAAGAAGCTTGTTATTGATGAAGAACAGGCGGCTATGGTCAGAGAGCTTTTTGAACTTTATGCTACCGACCAATACAGCATGAAGCAGATTGAAACAATCTTTTGGGACAAAGGATACCGAAACAGTAAGGGCAACAAAATTGCTCATTCAACGATGTCAAATATGATTTCAAATCCTAAATATAAGGGATATTACGTCGGCAACAAAGTTCGTGTTGTTGATATGTTCACAAAGAAGCAGAAATTCTTGCCGCCCGAAGAATGGGTAATGTTTAAAGACGAAACGGGCGAAATAGTACCTGCAATTGTTTCGGAAGAACTGTGGGACAAGGCAAACGAAATTCTGAAAAGACGCAGTGATGATGTAAAAGCACGTCAGGGCATTTGTAACCACGCAAATCTGCTGACGGGGAAGCTTTTCTGTACCGACTGCGGAACGGCATATTATCGCCGTGAATCCAAAGACAGAAGCGGAAAGAAAAACAGCAAGTGGATATGCTCGGGCAAAATCAAAGGCGGCTCGGATTCATGTTCCTCATTTGCGATTTATGAAGAAGAAATCAAGCCGATTCTGTTTGAGGTGTTTCGTGATACAAAAGCGGATGCAGATGCACTTGTTGCCGAATATGTGAGAATGTATTCAGAAATGACCGATAACGGAAAACTCCCGCAAAAGATATCGGAGCAGGAAAAGGTTATTGACTTTGCTTTACAGAAAAAATCAAAACTGCTTCAGTATAATGTTGCAGGTCAGATTACGGACAGAGATTTCATTGAGATGACCGAGCAATGCAACCGTGAAATAGCAGAAGCTGAAAAGACGATTGCGGAGCTTAATGAAGCACTTGAATCAAGGGAGGATTTCAAAAAGCATATTTCAGCAGTCCGTGCAGCAATATCGGCGGCACAGAACGATGCAAGAAAAGGTACGATTTCCAAAGATTTTGTTGACACCTATATTGATAAGATTTTTGTTACTCCGCTTGATGACGGCAGTATGAGGCTGAGCATAAAGATTTTTACGGGAGAATCAACCGAAAAGTTTCTCGGAAAGCTCAAACGTCGTGCGGGACAAATTAACCCGACATCTGACAACCTTGCAGAAAATCAAAGCGTATCAACGGATACAGACACATCTGTTTCTACGGGTCAAACGTTCAAGAAAATGATCGAAGCATATGAAAACGGCATGAAATAAGTAACTGCGGTTTAACGGGAGCTGTTGCGTTTTGCGGCGGCTCTTTGTTTTTGTTCACAGTTATTTTTTATTTTACATCATTATTGTTCACAGGACGGTGTTGACTGATTTACATTTATAATATATAATACTATACTAAGAAAATCTATTTTTAAAATTAATGTTGATTCAGCCGCAGACGGATGGTGCGGTGCGAAGGAGTTTTTATATGACGAAAGAAGAAAAGATAAGGGTGATGCCGACCGTGGCTTTGCGCGGTCTGGTTATTTTTCCCGACATGTTTATTCATTTCGATGTGGGCAGAGAAAAGTCGATAAATGCCCTCAAAAAAGCGATGGATACGGATCAGGAAATTTTTCTGGTTACTCAAAAAGATATCAGCGTTGATGAGCCCGATTATAATGACCTCTACGAAATCGGCGTTGTTGCAAGCGTAAAGCAGGTGCTCAAACTTCCGGGCAAGAGCGGCAATGTGCGTGTTGCGGTTGAGGGTCTTTACAGAGCAAGGCTTGTTCAGGGCCTTGAAAACGAAAAAGGGAATTACCTTAAATCTATGATATTCCCGATTGAAGAGCCTTCCGTGAAGAAAGACAATCTTGATTACGAAAAGGCTCTCATCAGACATACGAAAGATGTTTTTGCGGATTATTCCGATTGCGCGCCTCAGATGCCTGCTGACCTTGTGACAAGTGTTCTTCAGAAGACAAAAGCAGGTGAGCTTGCAGACTATATTGCAGGCAACATTATGCTTGAATATGAGGACAGGCAGAGCATACTTTCCGTTATCAATCCGATAAGAAGACTTGAAGAGCTTTGCGTGCTTCTTACGAACGAAAGCAATCTTCTTGCAATTGAAGCCGATATCGGTGACAAGGTGCAGGAGTCGATCGACAAGAATCAGCGTGAATATTATCTTCGCGAGCAGATGAAGGTTATTTCTCAGGAGCTTGGCGGCGGAGTTTCTCAGGAAGAAGAGCTTGACAGATTCAGAGAAACAATTTTCTTTATGAAAGCACCCGATGAAGTCAAGGAAAAGCTTTTCAAAGAATGCGACAGACTCGAAAGGTATTCACCGCAGTCACCCGAAGCGGCGGTCAGCAGAAATTATATCGAAACCTGCCTTTCGCTTCCGTGGAATAATTTTTCCGATGAAAATACGGATATTGAAAAATCGAGAAAAATTCTTGAGCGTGACCATTACGGACTCGACAAAATCAAAAAGAGAATCCTCGAATATCTTGCGGTGCGAGTGCTTGCACCCGACATCAAAGGTCAGATTATCTGCCTTGCGGGACCTCCGGGAGTCGGCAAAACCTCGGTTGCTCGCTCGATTGCATCCGCAACGGGCAGAGAGTATGTCAGAATTTCACTCGGCGGCGTCAAGGATGAGGCAGAAATCCGAGGCCACAGAAAAACATATATCGGTTCTATGCCGGGACGAATTATAAATGCTATGCAGCAGGCGGGCACAAGCAATCCGCTTATTCTTCTTGATGAAGTTGATAAGCTTTCTGCGGATTACAAAGGTGACCCGACTTCGGCGCTTCTTGAAGTTCTCGACCCTGAGCAGAACTCAACTTTCAGAGATCACTATATTGAGCTTCCGTTTGATCTCAGCAAGGTTATGTTTATCACAACTGCGAATGTTGAATCGAATATTCCCGACCCTCTGCGCGACAGAATGGAGATTATCGAGCTCGGCAGTTATACCGCTGAAGAAAAGTTCAACATAGCAAAGAAGCATCTTATTCCCAAGCAGATTAAGCAACACGGTCTGACGGCAAAGCAGCTGAGAATAACCGACAAAGCACTCAGACTCATTATCGAGGGTTATACCCGTGAAGCGGGTGTGAGAAATCTTGAGCAGAGAATTGCTGCGGTTTGCAGAAAGTCTGCAATGGCGATAGTTGAAGGCAGTGCAGAGAAGATTTCGGTCAAGCCCGAAAATGTTGAAGAATATCTCGGCACAAGAAAATATAAAAACGATTCAATCGTGCGCGAAAACGAAGTCGGCGTAGTAAACGGACTTGCGTGGACAAGCGTGGGCGGTGATATGCTTGAGATTGAAACCGCTGTACTTAAGGGTACGGGTAAGCTTGAACTGACCGGTTCACTCGGTGACGTTATGCAGGAGAGTGCAAAAGCTGCTGTCAGCTATATCCGCTCAAAAGCGGATTCGCTTGCAATAAACGAAGATTTCTATAAAGAAAACGATATTCATATTCACGTGCCTGAGGGTGCGACTCCGAAGGACGGACCGTCAGCGGGTGTCACGATCGCCACATCTCTTGTTTCCGCTCTTTCGGGAATCAAGGTTCGTAAGGACGTTGCGATGACGGGCGAAATCACCCTCAGAGGCAGAGTGCTTCCCATCGGAGGACTCAAAGAGAAATCTATGGCGGCTTACAGGGCGGGAATCAAGACTGTTGTTATTCCTTACGACAACATTTCCGACCTTCACGAGGTTGACCCTGTTGTAAAGGAAGCAATTACATTTATTCCCGTAAAGCACGTATCCGAGGTGCTGGAGGTTGTGCTTGAGCCTGTATCAGGGGATGCGGCTG
>JAZNFD010000284.1:0-2062 GCA_045588975.1 Acutalibacteraceae bacterium
GCGGCAATCGTTATGCTGCCCGTTATGCTTCTTGAATATTATTTCACCAAAGAACGCGTAACCCTTGAAAATCCCGAAAAAGCCGAAGCGGATAATATACCTTTCAAAGAAAAAATCAAGGCCTGTATGAGAAATAAAAACTGGTGGATTCTCGTTGCTTTCTGGCTTTTCTATTGGGTTGGTCAGCTTACACGCTCAAATGCAATGACCTACTATGCAAACTGGGTGCTTGGCAGCACTTATGCTGACGGTATAACTCAGACTCTTCTCAACGTTATCGGCGGTCTGCCCATGGGTATCGGCATATTCCTCGTCTGGCCTCTGTCAAAGAAATTCGGCAAAAAGACCGTTACTGCAACCGGATTTATTCTCTGTGTAATCGGCGACATCATTACCTTTGTTGCGCCTGATAATCTTGTAACCGTGCTTATCGGTCAGTTTATTATGAATATGGGTATTGTGCCTGCGGCTTATGTATTCCCTGCACTTATGGCAGGCGTGTTTGATGAGATTGAATACAAGCACGGCTTCCGCTGTGACGGTGTTGCAACCAGCGTTATCAACTCAATGAACACTATTGCTGTCGGTTTGAGTATAGGTGTTTTCAATTTGCTTATCAGAGGATATATTCAGCCCGAATTCGATGCCGCAGGTAACTGCATAACAACCCAGCCGGACAGCGTTTTATCTGCTATTGTGTGGGCTTTTGTCGGTATGAATATATTTAT
Source organism: Acutalibacteraceae bacterium (assembly GCA_045588975.1). Taxonomy (GTDB): domain Bacteria; phylum Bacillota; class Clostridia; order Oscillospirales; family Acutalibacteraceae; genus CAG-177. The sequence goes on from JAZNFD010000284.1 coordinate 729, forward strand.
CCACGCAGGTCTTGCAATTCTTCTCAGGTTCCTTGATATTGAACTCAAACTTCCTGCAATTCAGAAGATTATCCGTCAAAGACAGATTGATAAATGCAAGGCAAGCGGTGAGGAATGGGTTGAGCCTGCCGAAAAAGCAAGACTTCTTCAAGAAGAACTTGACGCAAAGGCAATCGAATCCTTCAAAGCCGAACTTAAAGAAAAGTGTGCAAAGAACAAAAAGCTCAACTATGAGGCTGAACTTGACAAATATATGAAAAAATTCAAAGAACAGAAAGAAAAGGCAAAAATAAAAGCTGAAAAAGAACTGCGTGACGAGGCTGAATACACACGCAAAATGGAAGAACAGACGAAGAAAAAGGGAGTGAAGATATGAACTGCAGACCCGATATTATAGTCATCAATCCCGACCAGATGAGGGCGGATTCTCTGCACCATCTCGGCAATCCTGCTTCATACACTCCGAATCTCGATACTCTTGCCGATGAGGGCGTCAGCTTCAGCAACGCTTTCTGTCAGAATCCCGTATGTGTACCCTCAAGATGCTCGTTTATGACGGGTACATATCCCCACACAAACGGTCACCGCACAATGAGTTATCTGCTCCGTCAGGGTGAGGATAATCTTTACCGCATACTTAAAAACAGCGGATATTACGTCTGGACAAGCGGCAGAGGCGACTGCCTTGCAGGTCAGCAGTCAAAGTGGCTTAAAGAATGCACAAGCGAAATATATAACAAATGCGGTAAAAATCCGAAGGATGAAGGCAGGGGAGAAAAAGGCGATAAAAGATATTTAAGCTTTTACAGAGGTGAAATAACCAACGTTGAAGTTGACGGTATGTGCCACGATAACGATTGGGTGTGGGCAAAAGGCTGTGAGGATTTAATCCGAAAAGCGAAAACCGATGAACCGATTTTTGCTTTTCTCGGTCTAAACAATCCGCATCCGCCGTATCACGCTGAAAAAAGATTTCTTGATTTGATTGACGAATCAAAAATTCCGCCAGCAAAGACACCGTCAAAGCCTGAAGATAAAAAGCCGTCAATGCAGTATGAGCTTTGCGATGCACTCGGAATTGCCGATTGGGATACTGAAAATATAACTGCTCTTCGAAAAACTTACCTTGCTCAGTGCGCAAGAATTGACGAACTGACAGGAAGAATTATTCAGGCACTCAAAGACACGGGAAGATATGATAATGCTGCAATATTCTTTTTCTCCGACCACGGCGATTTTACCGCTGATTACGGTATACCCGAAAAGGCACAGAATCTCTTTGACGACTGCCTTGTGAATGTTCCTCTTATCGTAAAACTGCCGAAATATATGCA
>JAZNFD010000285.1:0-2075 GCA_045588975.1 Acutalibacteraceae bacterium
CTCATCAAGAGAATTATGTGGGATCTTCTTGCAACAACCGATATGCAGCTTGTTGTGCTCGGTTCGGGTGACTGGGAATATGAAGCATTCTTCAAAGAGCTTGCATCTGCATTCCCCGAAAAGGTTGGCTTGCGTCTCGGTTTTGTTCCCGACCTTGCAAGAAAAATTTATGCAGGCAGCGATTTGTTCCTTATGCCCTCAAAGAGTGAGCCTTGCGGTCTCTCACAGATGGTTGCGCTTCGCTACGGCTCAATCCCCATCGTAAGAGAAACCGGCGGCCTTAAAGACACTATCACCGACAGCGGCGACGGTAAGGGCAACGGCTTCACCTTCAAGAGCTATGATGCCTATGATATGCTCGATGCAATCAGACGCGCACTCGGAGCTTATTATGATAAGGAATATTGGCAGATGCTTGTTCTCAGAGCGCTCAAGTGCGATAACAGCTGGGGCCGCTCGGCAAAGGAATATATCAAACTGTACGAATCAATTCTTTGACATAAATAAAACCACCCGTTTTTTGAACGGGTGGTTTTGATTGGATTGTTATCGCAAAAACTCAAACGGCACGGGAGGACACTGTTTTGTTGCGGCATTGACGATGAAATTCTCTGCTTCTTCAACGAGTGTTTTTACTGCTTCCGGAGCCGGTGTATCAGGCACGGGTTTCTTATTTTTCAGCGGTTTGATTGCATCATAGGCGGCAAGCTCAATCGTTCCGAGATACATCGGATTACAGCACACATCGCCGTCGACATACGCTCTGCCACACCAGTTTTTCGGCAGGTTGCCCGCCTTTGCCTGAATGAGAATAACTTTATAAAGCGCAATTGCATACAGCATATCAAGATGCATACTGCCTGAAATATCGGAGTTGCCGAGAAGCTGTGAAATAAGCGTACCGGCTCTGATAAAAGTTTTTCTCGTCGGATTTGAATCCGAGGAAGAATTATCGCTGAGTATCTCATTTGCAATCAAATCAAGCTCGTTGCGGTCTTTTGTACGTCCGAGAAGATAGTCGCAGGTGACGCCGTAAAAATCGGCAACCTTTATCAGAAAACTTTGGCCGCATTCTCTGATTCCCTTTTCGTAATGGGAAAGAAGCGCCTGCGAAATTCCGAGCTTTGAGGCAGCCTCTTTCTGGCTGAGTCCTTTTTCTTTCCGAAGCTCGGTCAATATAACGGGAAAGCTTTTATCCATAATAACTCCTTACAGTATAATTAATACAAATATTATATATCTTTTTATACATTTTGTATATTGATAAATCTTACGAAAATCAACACCAATTTTTGGAGGAAAAATGAAGTCCTACACCATTCATCTCATAAGGAACGGCCTCACGGATGAAAATCTTGAAGGCAGATACATAGGCCACACCAATGTTGAAATCAGTCAAGAAGGCAAAGATCAGCTTGCTCAGATGAAAAATGAGCTTGTTTATCCGCCCGTAAATGCTGTTTTTACAAGTCCGCTCAAGCGTTGTCTGCAGACGGCGGAAATTCTTTATCCCGAAAACAAACCCCTTGTCATTGACGGGTTTATCGAATATAATTTCGGCGAATTTGAAAACAAAACAGCCGAGCAGCTTGAAAAATACGAAGAGTTTTCCCGCTGGCTTGCAGGCGAAAAGGGTGTCAAGCCGCCTTACGGCGAGAGCAACGAAGAGTTTGCAGCAAGAGTCTGCGACACCTTTGAAAAGGTTGCCGAAGGTCTTATGAAAACGGGAACAACCTCTGCCGCAATCATAACCCACGGCGGAGTTATAATGACTATTCTTGCCGCTTTCGGAATTCCCGAATATCCCATGCACGAGTGGCTTACCCCCAATGGCTGCGGCTTCACGGTAAAGGTCAACCCGTCGCTCTGGATGAGAGCGAAGAAATTCGAAGTTTTCAGCGAATTCCCCTATGAAAGAGAAGAATTACCTGATTAAGGTGAATGTATTCGAACTAAATACGCCGCAAAGGTCGGATTTCCGACCCATCAAAGCGTTTTTTTTCTTTGCCATACGAGAGTATGCCTGCAGAAAAGAAACGCTTCGCTGAATCAAAACTACGACCTTTTCGGTGCTT
>JAZNFD010000286.1:0-4849 GCA_045588975.1 Acutalibacteraceae bacterium
AACAACAGCGCTCACAGACATACTCCCGACGTTCCCATGATCGTTCCCGAGCTCAACACAGAGCACGCTCAGATCATCAACTCACAGAAGAAGAGACTCGGCACGGAGAGAGGCTTTATCGCTGTTAAGTCAAACTGCTCACTCCAGAGCTACGTTCCCGCACTTTATCCTCTCGATGAGTTCGGGGTTAAGGACGTTCTCGTCTGCACATATCAGGCTATCTCAGGCGCAGGCAAGACCTTCGACACATGGCCCGAAATGGTCGATAACGTAATCCCCTACATCGGCGGCGAAGAAGAGAAGTCAGAGCAGGAGCCCCTTAAGATCTGGGGTAAGATCGAGGGCGACGTTATCGTTCCCGCAACTTCACCCAACTTCACAGCTCAGTGTCTCCGCGTTCCCGCATCAGACGGTCATATGGCAGCAGTTTTCGTAAGATTCGAAAACAAACCCACTATCGAGCAGATGAAAGAAATCTGGAAGAACTTCAAGGGCTATCCTCAGGAAGCAGAGCTTCCCAGCGCTCCCAAGCAGTTCCTTAACTACTTTGAAGAAGATAACCTTCCCCAGACAAAGCTTCAGAGAAACCTCGAAAACGGCATGGCTGTTTCAATCGGCAGACTCAGAGAAGATACTCAGTTTGATTATAAATTCGTTTGTCTTTCACACAATACATTGAGAGGTGCTGCAGGCGGTGCGGTTCTTATGGCTGAACAGCTCTGCGCACAGAATTACATCACACCCAAGTTCAACTAATGAAAGGAGACCCGCAATGAAGCAGACTGTATTTACCGGTGCAGGCGTTGCGATTGTTACACCGTTCACAGCGGACAATAAAATCAACTACGATAAGCTTGCCGAGCTTATCGAGTTCCAGATTGCAAATAAAACAGACTCAATCATTATCTGCGGAACAACCGGCGAAGGTTCAACCCTTGACCACGACGAACACGCAGAAGCTATCCGTTTTGCCGTTGAAGTAACCAACAAGAGAATTCCCGTTATTGCAGGCACCGGCAGCAACGACACCGCATATGCCGTAAAGCTTTCAAATGAAGCTGAAAAGGCAGGCGTTGACGCTCTCCTTTCGGTTACTCCGTATTATAACAAAACCTCGCAGAGAGGTCTTATCGAGCATTTCAACTTCATCGCAGACAGAGTAAGCGTTCCCATCATTCTTTATAACGTTCCCTCAAGAACGGGTGTTGACATCAAACCCGAAACATATCTTGAGCTTTCAAAGCACGAAAGAATCGTTGCAACAAAAGAAGCAAGCGGCAACATCTCCGCAATCGCAAAAACAATTTCTCTCTGCGGTGACGCACTTGACGTTTATTCGGGTAACGACGATCAGGTTACAGCTCTTATGTCGCTCGGCGGCAAGGGCTCAATCTCCGTTCTTTCAAACATTCTTCCCGAGGTTGCTCACAACATTCCCGCAAAGTATCTTGAAGGCGACCACGCGGAAAGCGCAAGACTTCAGCTTGAATATCTTGATCTCTGCAATAATCTTTTCCTTGACGTTAACCCCATTCCCGTTAAGGAAGCTATGAATATGATGGGTATGAACGTCGGCGATTGCAGACTTCCCCTTTACAGAATGAGCGACGACGCAAGAGAAACTCTCAGAAAGTCACTTGCAAAGCACGGCTTAGTATAATTAAACAGAGGTAAAATTCAAATGGCAGGAATTATATTGACAGGATGCAACGGTAAAATGGGCAGAGCCGTTACCAACAGTGTTGCCGAAACAGACGGCTTTGAAATCGTTTGCGGCATCGATGTTTTCACGGAAGAAAGATACGGATATCCCGTTTTCGCATCACCTGCACTTATTCCGGATGAAATAACAAAAAAAGCAGATGTTATTATTGATTTTTCAAATCCGAGCGCACTTGCAGGACTTCTTGAATATGCGGTAAAGAATTCTTTGCCTGCAGTTATCTGCACAACCGGTTTAAACGATTCACAGATTAACCTTATTAAAACAGCCTCCGAAAAGATTCCCGTATTTTTCAGCGCAAATATGTCACTCGGCGTCAATCTTGTTTGCGAGCTTGCAAAAAAGGCAGCCGCAGTGCTCGGCAATGCGTATGACATTGAAATCATCGAAATGCATCATAATCAGAAAATCGATGCTCCCAGCGGAACGGCTCTCATGATTGCCGATTCAATCAGAGAAGAGCTTGATGACGGTGTTAAATATGAATATGATCGTCACTCAAAGCGCGAAAAGAGAACCAAAAACGAAATCGGTATCCACGCTGTCAGAGGCGGCACAATCACCGGTGAGCATCAGGTTATTTTTGCAGGCCACGATGAAATAATCTCCATTTCGCACAGTGCAAGAAGCAAAGAGCTTTTCGCAACGGGTGCTGTCAATGCGGCAGGATTCATATGCGGCAAGGATGCCGGACTTTACAATATGTCCGATATGCTCAGATAAAAGGAGGAAGTTAAAATGAGGCTTGTTGACAATATCTTCGTAACGGAAGACGTTACTTTATTTTCACTTTGCGACGCTCCCGCCGATATCGCACATATGGCAGAGGTTTTCAAGATGATTGCCGATGCGGGAATCGATGTTGACATGATTTCGCAATTCCCCCTCAGCGGAGCAAGCTCGGGATTTTCATTCACGGTTAATGACAGCGATTTTGTTTCCGTGCTTTCGATTGCATCGGAGCTTCGCAACAGATCTCCCAAAACCAAAATCAGCGTCAGCAGCGGCAACTGTAAAATCACCGTCAGCGGCGAAGAGATGCGCGGCACTCCCGGCGTTTCCGCTGCGGTATTCAATGCTGTTGCAAGCGTTGATGCCGACGTCAGAATGATAACAACATCCGAAATCGAAATTGCGATGCTCGTTGTCAAATCCGATGTCGATGAAGTTATTGAAGCAATAAAAAAAGCATTTTCAGAATAAAAAAACAGCCCGACTGAAAAGTCAGGGCTGAATTTTTTTTGAATTAAAGACCAAGCATTGCAAGGATGGGAGTGAGATATTCTTTGATGATAGCGATGATGCCTGCTGCTTCGCCTTCATGGGTGAAGTTGAGAATATTCTGCACCATTTCAAGAATCTGTGCTACGATATTTTCCATTATTTTATACCTCCGTTAAAAATTTACAGTAATAACTGTATACAAATTATACAATATCTGTATGACTTTGTCAATTGAATATTGATATACAATTATCTTGTTTTGTCTGTAATGAATGTTAATTATCGGCAGGAATCAGCAGCATACATTTTTCGCCGATAATATCGTCCGTAATCTCGTTTTCATTTTTTATTGCATCAACCGTTGTTGCATATTTTCTCGCGATATTCCAGAGATTTTCACCCTTATCACAGAAATAAATGGTCAATGCACAGTTATCTTTTCTTATATTTTCATTCAGAAGCTCAATGTTTCCGACATATTTCTGCGTTACATTCGAAAGAATAATTCCAGATGATGAAAGCTCGGTTTTCAGCTCAAGTCTGCTCTCGGAGGTCACGGCACACGAGCAGGAAAGAATCTGCACACCACCGAAGCAAGTTATTCTCTCGGATTTTTCGCTCATTTTCACCGAAAAATCAAAATCAACGGGTTTTCTGATGATTCCCGTCTTGTTTTCATTGTCTTTATATACTATATTTGCCTGATATGTACCGCTTACAGTGCATTTATCGTCTTTTGCCGAGAAATTATATTTCAGATCTGAGCACCACACCGCCGTCACGCAGTTTACGCTTACTCCAATGCTCTCAAGAACAACCTTATTTGTAAAAACCGAATCAAACTTATCATTGAATTTCATCAGTTCAATGCTCTTGAATGTGTTTTTCGTTTCGCAGACGGTTGAATAAGCGTCGCTGATGAGTGAAACGGGAATTTCATCAAAAGCGATGATAAAAGCGTTAATTCGGGCATTAAAATCAATAAGACGCATATCCCCCGACGAATCCGCCTTGGGAGTAGTTTCACACATACAGATATTGAGGTTAACACCCGTCCTGCAATTTTCCGTCAGACCGTCAAGCTCGATTATCTGGCTGATCGGAACGGAATGCTCGATAAATTCTACGGCAGACGTATCATCGGCAACATAATAGATTTTGATGTTGCAGTCACCTTTCACCAAAGCTTTGTTATTGATAACCTTAAGTTCGCTGATAACCGCGCTCGATGCAACATTAATCACCTGCGAAACGGGAGCTTTACCCTCGGGAATTTCGATCACCTCGCTGAGCGAGAATGTTCTTTCATTCATACCGCAAAGCGATGCGACGTCAAGCTCCTGAGTAATCACCTGCATTCCCGCACCGTCAACGCCCGAAAGAACGGATTCATCCCTCTTGTTGCTGACTCTGAAAATAAATGTCATCATCGCTCTGATGTCTATTCTGCGCGAATTGACCGCTCTGCAGTTGGCATAATCCGTTTTTAAATTCACGCTGACGGATGAATCGGAGGTTATTTTATTGGATTCAATAAATTTCTGAAGAGGATAATTCTGCTCATAGCCCGCAAGCTTTCCGTTTTCACCGACGTAAAATATCCTTACGGTTGCGGAAGCATCGGCGGTCACCCTGCCCGAATTATTAGAAACTGAGGTAACGTTAGGAATCACCGAGCATTGAAGAATTTTTGCGATTTCGGGGCAATAATCAGGCAAAATTATGTCGGCATCCAAGGACTGCTCTGCGGTTGATTCGTGAACAGCTTCAATGAATCCGATTTTCTGCGTGGTGCTGTTATAATTCATTATTTTCTCTCCTTGTCATTTTTATAACAATGTATTCGGGTCCTGTCCTGATTATTACCCGATTTTTGATTATTACAGAGAAATTTTCTATATT
>JAZNFD010000287.1:0-3962 GCA_045588975.1 Acutalibacteraceae bacterium
CAACAACCGAACCTACCACAACACAGCCAGTTGTGACGGAACCTACAACCACCAAGCCTACCACAACACAGCCAGTTGTGACGGAACCTACAACCACCAAGCCTACCACAACACAGCCAGTTGTGACAGAACCTACAACCACTAAACCTACCACAACACAGCCAGTTGTGACAGAACCCACAACAACCAAACCTACCACAACACAGCCTGTGGTTACCGAACCCACAACGAAGCCTGCTGAGCCTACCACAAAGCCTCAGACAGCTTTGTTTGAAATCAGAAAGCCCAGTGTAACAACTATCAAGTACGGTGACAGCATTATTCTTCACCTTGATGTTATCGAAGGTGAGCTTCCGAAGGATGCAAAAATCGTATGGTCAGTCAATAATGACAGTTTCAAGATTATATCAAAAGCTGCAGACGGATCAGACTGTATGATTACCCCCAATGCAAAGGGTGACTCTGTTATCACAGTCACAGTGCTTGATAAAGACGGAAATGAAATCGGCAGCGATACTCAGACCATGACTTCAAAAGCAGGATTTTTCCAGAAGCTTATTGCATTCTTCAAGAAGATTTTCGGTCTGACAAAAGTTATTCCCGAAGCTTTCAAATCGGTATTTGATAAGTAAAACAGAAACACGGTGTATCCTCAATCCGGGATACACCGTGTTCGCCTTTCAGCAGAGATTATAAAAACCGTGCCCGATATGTTTCGGACACGGTTGATTTTTTAATGATGGAAAAGCCTCATGCCGGTGAAGCACATGACCATTCCGTGCTTGTCGCAAGCGCCGATAACGTTGTCGTCACGGATCGAGCCGCCGGGCCCTGCAATGTAAGTAACGCCGCTCTTTGCAGCTCTTTCGATGTTGTCACCGAAGGGGAAGAATGCGTCGCTGCCGAGAGCTACGCCCTTGATTGTTGCAAGATATGCCTTCTGCTCTGCCTTTGTGAAGGGTTCGGGTTTCTCTGAGAAGAGTGTCTGCCAGACACCGTCTGCAAGAATGTCTTCATATTCATCAGAAATATAAACATCGATGGTGTTATCTCTGTCAGGTCTGCCGACTGAATCAAGGAAGGGGAGGTTAAGAACTTTTTCGTGCTGTCTGAGATGCCAGATGTCAGCCTTGTTGCCTGCAAGTCTTGTGCAGTGAATTCTTGACTGCTGACCTGCACCAACACCGATTGCCTGACCGTCAACTGCGTAGCAAACTGAGTTTGACTGAGTGTATTTGAGAGTGATGAGAGAGATGATGAGGTCGCGCTTTGCGCTGTCGGGCATCTCTTTGTTAGCTGTAACGATGTTTGCGAGAAGCTCGTTGTTGATTTCGAAGTTGTTTCTGCCCTGCTCAAAAGTGATGCCGTAAACCTGCTTTACTTCCTGAGGAGCGGGAACATAATCGGGATCAATCTTAACGATGTTGTAGTTGCCGTTTCTCTTGCTTTTGAGAATTTCAAGTGCTTCGGGTTCATAACCGGGAGCGATAACGCCGTCGGATACTTCTCTTTTGATAAGCTTTGCGGTTGTTACATCACAAACGTCTGAAAGAGCAATCCAGTCACCGAAAGAACTCATTCTGTCTGTGCCTCTTGCGCGTGCATAAGCGGTTGCGAGAGGGGATTCGTCAAGACCTTCAATGTCATCAACAAAGCAAGCCTTCTTGAGTGTGTCGCTCATTTTGATGCCGACTGCTGCCGAAGTGGGGCTTACGTGCTTGAATGATGTTGCGGCGGGCATACCGAGAGCCTCTTTAAGCTCTTTTACAAGCTGCCAGCTGTTGAATGCATCAAGGAAATTGATGTAGCCGGGTCTGCCGCTGAGAATTTCAATGGGAAGTTCGCTGTTATCAGCCATATAAATTTTTGCAGGCTTCTGGTTGGGGTTACAGCCGTATTTAAGTTCAAACTCTTTCATTTTTTTGCTCCTTATTTATTCTTGTTAATCATTCTGCTGTCATATTTGCCGCTTTCGAGATCAATATAACGAACATAAAGAGAAATTTTATTCTGCTCGTTAAGATTTGCCCAGAGAGTGTTTGTGAATTCATCGATATCATCGGGAATTGCAACTCTTTCGGGTTCGCCTGTAAATGTGGGGATAGGATTACCGTCGTGATTATAGGTGTGGATGAAATGACCGAGACCTGCAAGGGGAGCATATGAGAATGTGTATCTGTTGCAAGCTGTGCCGTTTTCGTCAGCGCTCTTGAGGATACTCATCTTATAGGTGAAATCTGCACCGTCAAATGTCATCATACCGCTGATTCTGGGTGTGAAGTTCGGCTTATCGGGCTCGAATTCTCTTGTTTCAAGTGCCTGCTCGAATGTCTTACCGTCCTTGATGAAATCATAAACGGTGTCTGTCTGGTCGCCGTTTGTGACGATAAGATTATTGTTGATCTGTCTTACGGGAGCATAAATGATGAGTGAGGGGTCCTCAACCTTTGATGCATCAAAGGGATGGATGATGATTTCATCGCCCTGCTCGATGAATACTCTGTTTCTGCTGTTTTCGCTTCTTCCCATAATGAAGTAAGCGGTAACGGCTTTTTTGCCGTCTGCACTTTTGCCGATAACGATGCCTCTGCCGACATATGTGTTATCCTTGATAAGCTCGCCGATGTTGCTGATTTCGTAAATTCCCATAGTTTCTTTCATCCTTTCAAAAAAATAAGGGCAGTCATATCGGGTGGATAAGACTGCCCAGACGGTCGGCTTTAATCAGATTTTTTGTTCCTTTGCAGTGCTCTGCTTTATTCCGTCAGTCTCAAAAAATCTTTAAATTTTACAATAAAAATTTTAACACAACATATTGTGTTTGTCAATAATAATTATATCCTTATTTTCGGCTTTTTCCATTTGCCGCTGCAAACAAATATTACGCCGACAACGATTGATGCGAGCGATGCCATACCTGTTGCAAGTCCGATTCCGTTGAATCCGAGGTTGGTTAATTCAACAATGAGGTATGCAAACGGAACTCTGACAAGAATCGAGCTGAAGCATGCATTGAAAAGAGCGAAGTTAGTGTATCCCGCACCGATTGCAAGACCGTTCATGCAGAATACAAACGGAACAAAGATATAGTCAAGAGCGATATATCTCATATAGCTTGCGCCCGTTTCAAGCACTTCGGGATTCGTGTCAAAAAGTGAAATGATAGGCTGCGGAAAGATCTGGACAATTGCGAAAACAACAACTGAAATTGCAAATGCAATGCCCATACCCGTCATCATTGTCTTTTTGGCTCTTTCGGTTTCACCTGCACCGATGTTCTGACCCGCCATTGAAGAAACGGCGCTGCTCATTGCGAGGGCGGGAAGAATAGCGAATGAGTTTACCTTACCGCCGATGCCCTGGCAAGCGGAAGCAATATCTGCATTGGGAAGTGAATTGACAAGTGCGGTGAGTGTTAAGAATGAAAACGAAACAACAACCTGCTGAACCGATGAAGGCAGACCGAGTTTTAAAAGCATTTTCATTTTCTCTTTATCGATTTTGAAATCACTCTTTTTATATCCGGCAAAGAAATGGTTCTTTGCAAGATAAATCAGCGAAAGAACAACGCTGAGTGCCTGCGCACCGATTGTTGCATAAGCTGCGCCTGCCGCACCCATCTGAAACGGACCGACAAGGATGATGTCGCCGATAATGTTAACGATTGTTGCAATAAGAACAAAGTAAAGCGGTCTTTTTGAGTCGCCCATTCCTCTGAGAATAGCGCTTATAACGTTGTATGCGAACATAAAAACGAGACCTGCCATACAGATGTTATAATAATTTTCGGCTTCTGTATATGCAACCTGAGGTGTTTTGAGCAGGTCGAGAAGCGTTGTGCCGAGAATGAGCATAACCGCCGTGCAAACAACGCTTAAAATCATATATGCCGTGAAAAGAGTACCGATGGTTTTTCTTTGCTCGTCAAATTTCTTTGCACCGCCGTACTGTGCGATAAGAAC